>NZ_AP023081.1:2762500-2967500 GCF_026072635.1 Pseudomonas solani
CGTTGTAGCGGCCCAGGTAGCAGGGGTCGTGGTAGGTCACGGCACCGGCCTTGCTCTGGCCGAGGTTCAGCGCGCCGCCCTGTACCAGTTCGTCGATGAAGGTGCTGTGGTGCAGCACCTGGTAGTGACCGCCGAGGGCGCCGTATTCGTTCTTCAGCACGTGGAAGCTGTGGGGGTCGCAGCTGACGATGCGCGTGAAGCGGTACTGCGAAAGCGTGGCGATGTTGCGCCGGGCCAGCTGCTGGAAGGTGGCTTCGTCGCCCAGACGCCGGGCCACGTCGCCGCTGTCGCGCTCTTCCAGGCCGAGCACCGCGAAGTCGACCTCGGCGGCCTTGAGGATCTTCACGAAGGCCCGCAGGGTGCGCTGGTTGCGCATATCGAAGGCGCCGTCGCCGACCCAGAACAGCACGTCGGCCTGTTTCTTCTCGCTCATCAGCGGCAGGTTCAGGTCCGCCGCCCAGTTGAGCCGCCCGCCGGGGGCGAAGCCGCCGGGGTTGTCGGTGGCGATGAGGTTTTCCAGCACCTCGGCGCCCTTGTTCGGGGTGGCGCCCTTTTCCAGGGTGAGGTGGCGGCGCATGTCGACGATGGCGTCGACGTGCTCGATCATCATCGGGCACTCCTCGACGCAGGCGCGGCAGGTGGTGCAGGACCAGAGCGTCTCGGCGTCCACCAGGGCCTTGCCCTGCAGGGCGACGATGGGCTGGTGCGGGCCGCCGCTGTGTTCGCCCAGGGGCTTGCCTGGGTAGGGGCTGCCGGCGAAGTTGGCGTCATTGCCGCCGGCCAGGCCGATGACCATGTCCTGGATCAGCTTCTTCGGGTTCAGCGGCTGGCCGGCGGCGAAGGCCGGGCACATGGCCTCGCACTTGCCGCACTGCACGCAGGCGTCGAAGCCGAGCAGCTGGTTCCAGGTGAAGTCGGTGGGCTTTTCCACGCCCAGGGGCGCGCTCGGGTCGGCCAGGTCCAGGGCTTTGAGGCCGGTGGAACGGCCGCCGCCGAAGCGTTCGGCGCGGCGGTGCCAGGCCAGGTGCAGGGCGCCGGCGAAGGCGTGCTTCATCGGCCCGCCCCAGGTCATGCCGAAGAACAGCTCGGACACGCCCCAGGCCACGCCGACGGCGAGGATGGCCGCGAGGAACCAGCCGCCGAAGCCGGCCGGGAGGATGCCGGCCACCGGCAGGGTGGCGATGAAGAAGCTCGCGGCGAACATCAGCAGGCTCTTCGGCAGGCGCATCCAGGGGCCTTTCGACAGCCGCGAGGGCGGGTCGAGGCGGCGCTTGGCGACGAACAGCGCGCCGACGAACATCAGCGCCGTGGCACCCAGCAGGGCGAAGCCGAGGATGCGGCTGTGCAGCCCGAAGCCATGCACGAGGATCGCCAGCAGCGCCGCCAGGACGAAGCCGCCGGCCGTGGCCACGTGGGTCTTGGACATGTACTTGTCGCGCTCGACCACGTGGTGCAGGTCCACCAGGTAGCGGCGCGGCATGGCCAGCAGGCCACCCAGCCAGTCGACCTTCGCCGGCCGGCCCCGGCGCCACATGAGGAAGCGCTTGGCGGCGCCGAGTACGGCCAGTACCAGGGCGACGAAGAGCAGGATGGGGAGAATAGTGTTCAGCATTGCAGCTCACCCGGTTGGGGAGCTGGAAGCCGGAAGCTGGAAGCTGGAAGCGGTGTGTGCCGCTCTTGGCTTCAAGCTTCAGGCCTCCAGCTTCAAGCTTCTTAGAAGTCCTTGCACAACCGCAGGGCGTCGTAGATCGCCGCGTGCACGTTGCGCGGTGCGCCGCAGTCGCCGATGCGGAACAGCAGGTAGCCGTCGCCGGTTTCGGCCAGGCAGGGCTGCGGGCGGATCTCGAACAGTGCGTCGACGTCGATCTGGCCCTTGTTGCGCGAGCCCTGCTTGAGCGCGTAGTACAGGCTCTCGTCGGGGCGCACGCCGTTTTCGATGACGACCTGGTCGACTACGCGTTCCTCGCGGGCGCCGGTGTATTCGTTCTCCAACAGCGCCACCAGCTTGTCGCCCTCGCGGTAGACCTTCTCCAGCACCAGGTCGCCGGTCATGATCACTTCCTTGGGGTACATGCTGCGGTAGTAGGTGGGGAAGGTGGTGCCGCCCATGGCGACGCCGGGCTTGGTGTCGTCGGTGACGATCTCGACCTGGGAGCCCTTCTCGGAAAGATAGTCCGCCGCCGACATGCCGCCGAACTCGCAGATGGTGTCGTAGACCAGCACGTTGCGGCCGGGCGCGACCTTGCCGTCGAGGATGTCCCAGGCGCTGACCACCAGGCCTTCCGCTGCGCCCCAGTGTTCGTTCTGCTCGATGAAGGGATGGCCGCCGTTGGCCAGGACGACGATGTCCGGGCGCAGATCGAGGATGGTATCCACATCGGCACCGGTGCCCAGGCGCAGGTCGACGCCGAGGCGGGCGATCTCCAGCTGGTACCAGCGGGTGATGCCGGCGATCTGGTCGCGCTGCGGTGCCTTGGCGGCGATGCTGATCTGCCCGCCGAGCTGGTCCTTCTTCTCGAACAGGGTCACGTCGTGGCCGCGTTCGGCGGCGACGCGTGCCGCTTCCATGCCGGCCGGGCCGCCCCCGACGATGACCACCTTGCGCTTCTTGCCGGTGGTCTTCTCGATGATGTGCGGCAGGCCCATGTACTCACGGGTGGTGGCGGCGTTCTGGATGCACAGCACGTCCAGGCCCTGGTACTGGCGGTCGATGCAGTAGTTGGCGCCGACGCACTGCTTGATCTGGTCCACCTGGCCCATCTTGATCTTGGCGATCAGGTGCGGGTCGGCGATGTGGGCGCGGGTCATGCCGACCATGTCGACGTAGCCGCCTTCGAGGATGCGCGTGGCCTGGTTCGGGTCCTTGATGTTCTGCGCGTGCAGCACCGGGACGTTGACCACTTCCTTGATGCCGGCCGCCAGGTGCAGGAAGGGCTCCGGCGGGAAGCTCATGTTGGGGATGACGTTGGCCAGGGTGTTGTGGGTGTCGGCGCCGGAGCCGACCACGCCGATGAAGTCGAGCATGCCGGTGTCGCAGTAGTACTTGGCGATCTGCTTCATGTCCTCGTGGGACAGACCGTCCGGGTGGAATTCGTCACCGGAGATGCGCAGGCCCACGCAGAAGTCGGGGCCGACTTCCTCGCGCACCGCCTTGAGCACTTCCAGGCCGAATTTCATGCGGCCTTCGAAGGTGCCACCCCATTCGTCGGTGCGCTTGTTGACGCGCGGGCTCCAGAACTGGTCGATCATGTGCTGGTGCACGGCGGAGAGCTCGACGCCGTCCAGGCCGCCGGCCTTGGCGCGGCGCGCAGCCTGGGCGAAGTCGCCGATGACGCGCCAGATCTCTTCGATCTCGATGGTCTTGCAGGTGGCGCGGTGCACGGGCTCACGAATACCGGAAGGCGACATCAGGGTCGGCCAGTTGAAGCCGTCCCAGCGCGAGCGTCGGCCCATGTGGGTTATCTGGATCATGATCTTGGCGCCGTGCTTGTGCATGGCGTCGGCGAGGTTCTGGAAGTGCGGGATGATGCGGTCGGTGGAGAGGTTCACCGAACTCCACCATTGCTGCGGGCTGTCGCTGGACACCACGGACGAGCCGCCGCAGATGGCCAGGCCGATGCCGCCCTTGGCCTTCTCCTCGTAGTACTTCACGTAGCGCTCGGTGGTCATGCCGCCATCGGTGGCGATGACCTCGGCGTGGGCGGTACTGAGCACGCGGTTGCGGATGGTCAGTTTGCCGATCTGGATCGGCTGGAACATTGCTTCGAACGCCATGATGCCGTGCCTCGCCTCAGAGGGGTTTGACGATGAACAGGCCATCGTCGTGGCCTGCTTCCGAGCCGCTGTAGACCTGCTCGGCGACGGTGCGGATGCTGCTGCCGCGCGCGGCCAGGATCTGGTCCATGGCTCCGGCGAACCAGCCGGTGAACATGTAGTCGACCTTGCGCCCGACCTTGCCGTAGACGTAGACGAAGGCGGAGTGCTCGAGCTTGACGCTGGCGGTGCCCTTGTCGAGGTCGATGTCCTGGATCTTGAACAGGCCCCAGCCGCGCTGGGACAGGCGCTTCATGTAGTGCTCGAACACCGCGACGCCTTCCAGGCCGTGGCATTCGGCTTCTTTCTCGCACCAGTGCCAGGCGGACTTGTAGCCGGCCTTGTAGAGGATCTCGGCATAGGCGTCGGCGCCCAGCACCTCTTCGATGCCGATGTGGTTGTTGACGAAGAAATGCCGCGGCACATAGAGCATGGGCAGCGCGTCGCTGGTCCAGACGCCGGTTTCGCTGTCGACTTCGATGGGCAGTTCGGGGGCGTGTTTGGCCATGTGTTCAAGCTCCGGAATTCGCTTTGTTGATGGGGCGACGCCCCGTCTCATGTTTGAAAAGTGCCGATGAATGCCCGTGGAGCCGTCGCGAGCGCGCCGAGAGCCAGGAGACCCGCAGCGACAGGCGAGAGCAGTACGCATGTACGGCGAGCCTGTCGCGAGGACGCGACGCAGCTATCGGTGGGCGCAGCAGGCTCCGGGGGCATTCATCATTCGCCCCAGACGTCCTTCAGGACATTCACCCAGTTCTCGCCCATGATCTTGCGCACCACGCGTTCGCTGTGGCCGCGTTTGAGCAGGGTTTCGGTGAGGTTGGGGAATTCGCCCACGGTGCGGATGCCCAGCGGGTTGATGATCTTGCCGAAGTTGGTCAGGCGCCGGGCGTAGCCCTTGTCGTGGGTCAGGTACTCGAAGAAGTCCTGGCCATGGCCCTGGGTGAAGTCGGTGCCGATGCCGATGGCGTCCTCGCCGACGATGTTCATCGTGTATTCGATGGCCTCGGCATAGTCGTCGATGGTGGAGTCGATGCCCTTGGCGAGGAAGGGCGCGAACATGGTCACGCCGACGAAGCCGCCGTGGTCGGCGATGAACTTCAGCTCTTCATCGGACTTGTTGCGCGGGTGTTCCTTCAGGCCCGACGGCAGGCAGTGGGAGTAGCAGACGGGCTTCTTCGATTCGAGGATGACTTCCTCGGAGGTCTTGGAGCCGACGTGGGAGAGGTCGCACATGACGCCGACGCGGTTCATCTCGGCGACGATCTCGCGACCGAAGCCGGAGAGCCCGCCATCGCGCTCGTAGCAGCCGGTACCCACCAGGTTCTGGGTGTTGTAGCACATCTGCACGATGCCGACGCCGAGCTGCTTGAACACCTCGACGTAGCCGATCTGGTCTTCGAAGGCGTGGGCGTTCTGGAAGCCGAAGAGGATGCCGGTCTTGCCCTGTTCCTTGGCCTTGCGGATGTCCGCCGTGGTGCGCACGGGCATCACCAGGTCGCTGTTCTCGCGGATCAGCTTCTGGCTGGCGGCGATGTTGTTCACCGTGGCCTGGAAGCCTTCCCAGACGGAGACGGTGCAGTTGGCCGCAGTCAGGCCGCCCTTGCGCATGTCCTCGAAGAGTTCGCGGTTCCATTTGGCGATGATCAGGCCATCGATGACGATGCTGTCGGCGTGCAATTCGGCTGGGCTCATCAGGCTGTCCCCTTTTGATTCTTGGCGCGCCGAATCTTCTGCCGGCGCTTTGAACCGAGCATATCGCCGGGGCTTTCGGCGCTATCGCGCAAAAACGACCGGGGTATTGCCGAAAGCGTCAATGCGGGGTCGTGGATGGGCAAGACGGTTGGCAGCGGGGCTGGCCGATGCGCTTGGATGCGATGGGGAGTGCGGGGTGAACGGCGCCGATCTGCGCTCAGATGCGCTGATCCGTCGTTGATCGTGTCGGGCGTTGCGTGTGCGTGCCGGGTGGCGCTGTTTCGCTGGCCGGGTGTTCGTGGCGGTCCTGGCTGGGGCAGGCGGCGAAGCGGTTGCGGTAGCAGCGGGAGAAATAGGAGGAGGATTCGAAACCGCAGGCGAGGCCGATCTCCAGCACGCCCATGTCGGTCTGGCGCAGCAGCTGGCGGGCCTTCTCCAGGCGCAGGGCCAGGTAGAAGCCGGATGGCGTGTCATCCAGGTGCAGGCGGAACAGGCGCTCCAGCTGGCGCGGGGTGACGCCCACCAGGGCGGCCAGTTCGGCGGAGCCCAGGGGCTGCTCGCTGTGGCGCTCCATCTCGCCGATCACCTGCACCAGCTTGCGGTTGTGCACGCCGTAGCGGCGGGTGATCTGCATGCGCTGGTGATCCTGGCGGGTGCGGATGCGACCGAGGACGAACTGCTCGGAGACCTCCACCGCCAGTTCGTCGCCGTGGTCGCGGCCGATCAGGGTGAGCATCAGGTCGAGGGTGGCGGTGCCGCCGGCGCTGGTGATGCGACGGCCATCGATTTCGAACAGCTCCTGGGTCGGCAACAGGCCGGGGTAGCGTTCCTGGAAGGCGTCGATGGCCTCCCAGTGCAGGGTCAGGCGCTGGCGGGCGAAGAGGCCGGCCTCGGCGAGCACGAAGCTGCCGGTGTCGATGCCGCCGAGGGTGGCGCCGTCGAGGTCGGTGCGCTTGAGCCAGTGGGCCAGGCGCGGGGTGAAGCTGGCCAGGGGTTCGAAGCCGGCCACCACGAACAGGCTGTCGCTGGCGCCGGGACGCTCCAGCCCCGCGTCGACGTTGAGGGACATGCCGTTGCTGCCTTGCACCGCGCCGCCGTCCACACTCAGCAGGCGCCAGCGGTAGAGTTCGCCACGGAAGCGGTTGGCCACGCGCAGGGGCTCGATTGCGGACATCAGGCCCATCATGGAAAAACCGGGCAGCAGGAGGAACCACAGGGTCTGGGGCATCGGGGCGTCCTGTCGGGGCGTTGTCACACTAAAAGGCAGGACGGCGGACAAGGCAATGCAGGAGGTCGTTCCCGTTCAACATTCGGTCGTTTTAGTTCGATTTGGCCGGTTTGGCGCTGCGTAATCTGGCTGCCACGGGTGCAACAGGGCCCGCGAACGGCGGGGCGCCAAGAGCCCCGGCACAACAACAGACGGGCCGCATGGTCCGATAACCGTATGGCTGTAGGGGAGCATTCGATGAAAGGTCTCAACGCACTCGCGGGTTGCTGTCTTCTCACCCTGTTCAGTTCCACCCTGCTGGCGGCGGACGACGCCAGTTGCCAGAAGATCCGCATCGGCGCGGTCGGCTGGACCGACGTGGTCGCCACCACCGCCGTGGCGTCCGAGCTGCTGGCCGGCCTCGGCTACGAAACCACCCAGACCCAGGCGTCGCAGCAGATCATCTTCGCCGGCATCCAGAAGAAGCAGGTGGACGTGTTCCTCGGCTACTGGAAGCCGATCATGGACGACAACATCCAGCCCTTCCTCGACAGCGCGTCGGTGAAGGTGGCGCCCAAGCCGTCCCTGGAGGATGCCGTGGCCGTGCTCGCGGTGCCCACCTACACGGCGGAGGAGGGGCTGAAGACCTTCGCCGACATCGCCCGCTACAAGGACCAGCTGGACGGCAAGATCTACGGCATCGAATCCGGTTCCGGGGCCAACATGGCGATCAAGAAGATGATCGACGAGAACCAGTTCGGCCTCGGCGGCTTCAAGCTGGTGGAGTCCAGCGAAGCGGCCATGCTCACCGCCGTGTCGCGGGCGGTGAAGAACCACAAGCCGGTGGTGTTCTTCGGCTGGAAGCCGCACCCGATGAACATCCAGATGCCGATCACCTACCTCACCGGCAGCCATGACGTGTTCGGCCCCAACGACGGCGCCGCCACCGTCTCCACCGTCACCGCGCCGGACTTCGCCCAGCGCTGCCCCAACGCCGACCGCCTGCTCACCAACCTGCGCTTCACCAGCGAGCAGGAGAGCCGCCTGATGCAGCCGATCATGGAGCGCGAGGCGCCGGCCAAGGTCGCCCGCGAATGGATCAAGGCCAACCCCGACGTGGTCAAGGCCTGGCTCGCCGGGGTGACCACCTTCGACGGCAAGAACGGCGCCGAGACGGCCATCGCCTCGCTCAAGTAGCTCCTGCAGCTTCGCTGCCGTTACCAACGCTTCGCTTCCTCCCGTGCGCGGGTCGCCGCGCACGGCACCCGATCGCCTCCAAGAAAGGATGTTGCAACCGTGAACCATGAAGTCATCGTCACCTGTGCGGTAACCGGCGCCGGCGATACCGTCGGCAAGCACCCGGCCATCCCGGTCACGCCGAAGGAGATCGCCGCCGCCGCCATCGAAGCGGCCAAGGCCGGCGCCACGGTCGCCCACTGCCACGTGCGCGACCCGCGCACCGGCAAGCCCAGCCGCGACGTGGCGCTCTACCGCGAGCTGGTGGAGCGCATCCGCGAGAGCGACACCGACGTGATCATCAACCTCACCGCCGGCATGGGCGGCGACCTGGAGATCGGCAAGGGCGAGCAGCCCCTGGAGTTCGGCGCCGGCACCGACCTGGTGGGCCCGCTGGAGCGGCTCAAGCATGTGGAAGAGCTGCTGCCGGAGATCTGCACCCTGGACTGCGGCACGCTCAACTTCGGCGATGGCGATTTCATCTACGTCTCCACCCCCGCGCAACTGCGCGCCGGCGCCAAGCGCATCACCGAGCTGGGGGTGAAGGCCGAGCTGGAAATCTTCGACACCGGGCACCTGTGGTTCGCCAAGCAGATGCTCAAGGAGGGGCTGCTGGACGACCCGCTGTTCCAGATCTGCCTGGGCATCCCCTGGGGCGCCCCGGCGGACACCACCACCATGAAGGCCATGGCCGACAACCTGCCGGCGGGCGCCACCTGGGCCGGCTTCGGCATCGGCCGTTCGCAGATGCCCATGGTCGCCCAGGCCATGCTGCTGGGCGGCAACGTGCGCGTCGGCCTGGAGGACAACATCTGGCTCGACCGTGGCGTGCACGCCAGCAACGGCCAACTGGTGGAGCGGGCGGTGGAGATCATCGAGCGCCTCGGTGGCCGCGCCCTGAGCCCGGCCGAGGGCCGCGAGAAGATGAACCTCAAGCGCCGCGGCTGACGTTTCTCCCCTAGCCCGGGCATCAGCTCGTGTCCCCCCTATCGAACACAGGACCAGGAGCCACCATGGCCTTCATCACCCACATCAAGACCTTCGCCGCCCTCGGCAGCGGCGTCATCGGCAGCGGCTGGGTCGCCCGCGCCCTGGCCCACGGCCTCGACGTCGTCGCCTGGGACCCGGCGCCCGGTGCCGAAGCCGCCCTGCGCACCCGCATCGCCAACGCCTGGCCGGCGCTGCAGAAGCAGGGCCTGGCGCCGGGCGCCTCCCAGGAGCGCCTGCGCTTCGTCGAGACGGTCGAGGAGTGCGTGCGCGACGCCGACTTCATCCAGGAAAGCGCGCCCGAGCGGCTCGACCTGAAGCTCGACCTGCACGCCCGCATCAGCGCGGCGGCGCGCCCGGAGGCGATCATCGGCTCCAGCACCTCGGGCCTGCTGCCCAGCGAGTTCTACACCGACGCCTTGCACCCGGAACGTTGCGTGGTGGGCCACCCGTTCAACCCGGTCTACCTGCTGCCGCTGGTGGAAGTGGTGGGCGGCGAGAAGACCGCGCCGGAGGCCGTGCAGGCGGCGATAAAGATCTACACCGCGCTGGGCATGCGCCCCCTGCACGTGCGCAAGGAAGTGCCCGGCTTCATCGCCGACCGCCTGCTGGAAGCGCTGTGGCGCGAGGCGTTGCACCTGGTCAACGACGGCGTTGCCAGCACTGGCGAGATCGACGATGCAATTCGCTTTGGCGCGGGGCTGCGCTGGTCCTTCATGGGCACCTTCCTCACTTACACCCTGGCGGGTGGCAATGCCGGCATGCGCCACTTCATGGCGCAGTTCGGCCCGGCGCTGCAGCTGCCCTGGACCTACCTGCCGGCCCCGGAGCTGACCGAGGCGCTGATCGACAGCGTGGTGGAAGGCACCAGCGAGCAGCAGGGCTCGCGCAGCATCGCCGAGCTGGAGCGCTATCGTGATGACTGCCTGCTGGCGGTGCTCGACGCGGTGAAGGCGACCAAGGAGAAGCACGGCTTCGCCTTCGCCGACTGACGCCCCACGGACCTCCCGCTACTTCGAACCGGCCCTCTCCCTGGGAGAGGGCCATCGCCAGGAATCGCCATGAGCCAAGCCCTCACCACCTACCGCACCTCCATTCCCGCCGAATGGGTGGACTACAACGGCCACCTGCGCGACGCGTTCTACCTGCTGATCTTCAGCTACGCCACCGATGCGCTGATGGACCATATCGGCCTGGACGAGGCGGGGCGGGCGAGCAGCGGTCACACCCTCTACACGCTGGAGTGCCACCTCAACTTTCTCGCCGAGGTGAAGCTCGGTGCCGGGGTGGAGGTGCGCACCCAGGTTCTCGCCCACGACGCCAAGCGCCTGCACATCCACCACGGGCTGTACCCCGAGGGTGGCGATGCATTGCTGGCGGCCAGTGAGCAGATGTTGATGAACGTGGAGAGTGCGAGTGCGCGCTCGACGCCGTTCGCCAGCACGGTCGCCGAGAGGGTCGGCGGGCTGGCGGCGGCGCATCGGCAGCTGCCGCCACCCGTGCATGTGGCACGGGTGATCGGCCTGCCGTCCGCGCGAGCGGCGGGGTGAGCGGTCAGGGCGTGGGCAGGGCGTAGCGGCGGGCGAAGTCGATCAGGTCGACCAGGTTACGGGTCTTGAGTTTGTCCATCAGGCGCGACTTGTAGGTGCTCACCGTCTTGTGGCTGATGAACAGCTGCTCGGCGATTTCCTTGTTGTTCTTGCCATTGGCCAGGTTCTGCAGCACCGCCAGTTCACGGTCGGAGAGGCTGTCCAGCAACTGGGTGTCTTCGCCGGCCTGGGACGGCACCGGCAGGTGCACGGTGCTGGGGAACAGGCTGTAGCCGGAGAGCACCGACTTGGTCGCGGCGATCAGGCTGACCGCCTGCTCCTGCTTGGACAGATAGCCCGTGGCGCCGGCCTGCAGGCAGCGGTTGGCGTAGAGCGCGGCGGGCAGCGAAGTCAGTACCAGCAGCTTGAGGTTGACGTCCATGGCGGCGAGGCGGGTCAGCACTTCCATGCCGTCGAGCTTGGGGATGGCGATGTCGAGGATGACCAGGTCCGGCTTGAGCGAGCGGGCCAGGCTCAGCCCTTCCACACCGTTCTCGGTCTCGCCGACCATGTCGTAGCCCTCGCGCTCCAGCAGCACGCGGGTGGCGAAGCGGATCATCGGTTGGTTGTCGATAAGCAGAATCTTACTCATCTATTCAGTACTCCTTAGCGAGTTTCCCAATGGTCTACGGCGCGCACGCAAAGCCGTTCGATTAAAGGGCAAGTTTTCGTGGTGAGTGTTTGCGCAATTGCCGGTGGGCGCAGCGCAAACAAGTTACCCAAGGCGGATCAATAACCGCTGTAGGTCGATCCGACGCTATGGGATATTTCTTCGGAAGTTATGTTGAAGTCTTTCAGACAATTCCTAATATTCCTGACGTGATCCCAGTGGGTCACGCCAGCGGCCACGGGTCTTTTGGCCGTGGCGCCTGGGGAGTTGGCTGAATACGTGAGGCGGGAAGTATATTCGCGGTGAAGGCCGGGTCCGGGTGTTTGGGAAGTTTCCTACAGCCTATGTAGGCAGTTTTAAATGCACTCAGACGATTAACGACCTGCCGCTCTTCAACTAATGTTCCTTTCATCCAACGCCTAGAAACAGGTCGGCCCGGTGTTCCGTCATATTTCACTCCGCGTACTTGTGCAGTACTTCTGCCTGAGCCTCTGGCTGTTGCCGCTCGCCCTGTCGGCACGGGCCGCTTCCCAGGAAACCATCCCCCTGCGCCTGGCCAGCCAGCTGCGGGTGGACCAGCAGGAACTCACCCTTGGCGAAAGCGATTGGCACTGGCTGCGGCAGAAGCGCGAGCTGGTGCTGGGGGTGGCGGGCGACATTGAGGCGCCCTTGGCGATGCTGCAGCGCGATGGCCGTTTCGAGGGCATGACGGCGGATGTGGTGGCGCTGGTCGGCCAGATGCTCGGCATGCGCGTCGTCCTGCGCAGGCTGCCCGACCAGGCCGCCGTGGCCCGGGCGCTGGAGGAGGGCGAGATCGATATGGCCAGCGCATCCAGTCACGGCCTGCATGGGGCTGCCGTGGCACGCAGCCAGCCGTTCGCCATCGAGCACGCCGCGCTGTTCCGCCGCCAGGAGGATGGCCGCGAATTCCCGGCCGACATGGCCGGGCTGACCATCGCCACCACCACCGAATACCTCACCGATCCCGCGTTGCGCCAGGGCTTCCCCGGCGCGCACCTGGTGGCGGCGGGCTCGGTGGATGAGGCACTGGCCGCGGTGGCCTTCGGCAAGGCCGATCTGTACCTGGGCGACGTGCTGACCGCTTACTACCGGATCAACCGGGGTTTCTATGGTCTGGTGCGCTTCGAGCGCTTCGCCGAGCTCCAGGCCGATGGCGTGGCCTTCATCGTTCGCCCTGGGGACCCGCAATTGCTTCGCGGCTTGGATGCGGCCCTGCGCGCTCTGGGCCGCTCGCGCCTGGAGGGCATCGCCAAGCGCTGGGTGGGCAGCGGCGTGATGCCGGCACTGGAGCCGTTGCCGCTGACGGCGGAGGAGCGGCGCTGGGTGGAGCGCCATCCGCGCGTGCGCCTGGTGATCGACGACGACATGGCGCCGATGGCGTTCTTCGATGCCCAGGGCCAGTTCCGCGGCATCGCCGCCGACCTGCTGGAGATGGTGTCCCTGCGCACCGGCCTGCAGTTCGAGGCGGTCAGCCGCCGGGGCAGCCTTGCCGACCAGATGGAGAGCTTGCGCCAGGGGCGTTTCGATCTGGCCATCCTCACCCAGGGACGTGAACGTGAAAGCACGCTGCGCTTCACCCGGCCGGTGGTCACCAATCCCTTCGTGCTGGTGGCGAGAAGGGCGCAAGACGGCCTTGCCGAGCCGCTCGACGGCCTCGATGGCAAGCGTCTGGCCATCGCCGCTGGGCATGTGGCGACCGAGGAGGCCCGGGGCATCTACCCAGGCGCGGAGCTGCTGGCGGCGGCCTCGTCGCTGGATGCCATGAACCTGGTCTACAGCGGCGACGCCGATGCGGCGCTGGTGTCGTTGCCCACTGCCCGCTATTACGTGGTGCGGCTGTTCCGCAATCGGCTGGCGGTGTCGTCCCTGGTGCCCATCGACCCGGCCACCGCGAACTTTGCGATGCGCCGCGGCGATGTCGAGTTGCAGTCGATCCTCGACAAGGCGCTCGGCAGCCTGGCGCCGGATGAGCTGAATGCCGCCGCCAATCGTTGGCGCGGCAGCCCGGCCATGAGCGCGCAGACCTGGCGCGACTACAACCAGCTGATCCTGCAGATCGTCATCGGTGCCCTGGTGCTGTTGGGGCTGGTGCTCGCCTGGGGGCTGCGCCTGCGTCGTGAGGTGCGCAAGCGGCGGGCAGCGGAGCGGCAGCTCAACGACGAGTTGCGCTTCATCGAAACCCTGATCGACAGCATGCCGCCCCCTGTCTATGTGCGTGACACGGCTGGCCGGATGCTGTCCTGCAACCGCAGCTACCTGCAGACCCTTGGCCTGGAGCGGGAGCAGGTGCTGGGCTGCACGGTGGCGGAGCTGCCACTGACCTTCGAAGCCGCGCCGCTCTTCCACGAGAGCTACCTCCAGGCTATGGAGGGCGGGGGTCTGATCCAGGGCACGCACGAACTGGAACTGGGCGGTCGGCGGCTGTGGATCGAGCATTGGATCCAGCCCTTCCAGGACTCCACCGGCGCGATAAAGGGTGTGATTGGCGGCTGGCTGGACATTACCGAGCACCATCACCTGGTCCGCGAGCTGGAGGCTGCGAAGCGCCAGGCCGACGACGCCAGCCGCGCCAAGACGGCATTCCTCGCCACCATGAGCCACGAGATCCGCACGCCGATGAACGCGGTGATCGGCATCCTCGAGCTGGCCCTGAAACGCGCCGAGAGCGGGCCCATCGACCCGGCCGGCATCCAGGTCGCCTACGGCTCCGCCAGGAGCCTGCTGACGCTGATCGGCGACATCCTCGATATCGCGCGCATCGAGTCGGGGCGGCTCAGCCTTGCGCCCGGGCGCGCCAACCTGCGCGAACTGGTCGAGTCGGTGGCCCGGGTGTTCGATGGCCTGGCGCGTCAGAAGCGCCTGGAGCTGGCGCTGGAGATCGACGGCAGCATCCAGGGTGATGTGCTGGTGGATGGGCAGCGTTTCAAGCAGATCCTGTCCAACCTCGTGAGCAACGCCATCAAGTTCACCACTCATGGGCGGGTCAGCGTGCGCGTTGACGGAGATACCTCGGAGGCGGGGATGCTCAGGGTCAGCCTGAGCATCGAGGACAGCGGCATCGGCATCTCGCCAGCGGACCAGGCGCGCCTGTTCCGGCCCTTCTCCCGCATCGAGCGGGCAGGCCAGCCGGTGGACGGTACCGGGCTGGGCCTGGTCATCTGCCGCTCGCTCTGCGAAATGATGGGCGGGCGTCTGAACCTCGACAGCGTCCCGGGGCGCGGTACTCGGGTGGATGTGAGCTTGCGCCTGCACCGCCTGGACCCCGTACCGCCCATGGAGGCGGCGCCGGTCGCTGCAGTGGTGGCCTCACGGCGGTTGCGCGTACTGGTGGTGGACGATCACCCGGTGAACCGGCAGATCCTGCAGCAGCAATTGGTCTTCCTCGGCCATGAGGTGGAGGAAGCGGGCGATGGCGAAGAAGCCTTGCAGCGCTGGCGCGAAGGGCACTTCGATACCGTGGCCACCGACTGCCACATGCCGCGCATGAGCGGTGCCGAGCTGGCGGCTGCCATACGCCTGGAGGAACGCGAGCGGGGCCTGGCGGCGGTGTGCATCATCGGGCTGACCGCCGACGCCCAGCCCGAGGAGATCGAGCGGGGCCTGGCCGCCGGCATGGATGAATGCCTGATCAAACCCATCGGCCTGGATGCCCTGCAGCGGGCGCTTGGGGTCCATGCCCGGGAGCGCCAGCAGGGCGCGGAACCATTGGATGAGGGGGCGTTGTTCGACTTGGCCCCCCTGCAGCCACTCACCGGGGGCGATGAAGCGCTGGTGAGAAACCTGCTGGGTGAGTTGCTGGCGACCAACCGCAAGGATCTCGTGGCCCTGGCCCCGTTGCTGGAGGCGGGCGATGCCGAGGGGCTTGCCGAGCTGGCTCACCGGCTGATCGGCGCGGCGCGGGTCGTCAAGGCGGCGGGGGTGATAGCGGCCTGCCGGCAATTGATGGCGGCCACTGCCGATGCGCCGCCCGATGGGGCTCGGCTGCGGCAGGCGGGCGATGCGCTTGCGCGGGCGCTGACAGAGCTGGAGAGCGGGCTGCGCGAGCACCTGCAGGAGGCTTGAGCTGCGCTGCAGCGCGGTTCATCGTTGCGCGATATGGCGCTTCAAGGCGGCGCCGTCCATGGGGCGGGCGAAGAGAAACCCTTGCGCCAGGGAGCAGCCCAGCTCCAGCAGGCGCGTCTTCTGCTCCTTGCTTTCTACCCCTTCCACCACCAGGGAAATGTCCATCGTGCTAGCCAGGGCTACAGCGCTTCTGACCACCGCGGCGCAACGTGGGTGGCTCTGCAGCTTGCGCACGAACGAAGAGTCGAGCTTGATCTGGCTGAAGGGCAGTTCGCACAAGCGGTCGAGCGAGGAGTAGCCAGCGCCGAAGTCATCCATGGCCAGGCCGCAGCCCATCAGGCGCAGCCTGACGAGGTTTTCAAGGCTGGCAGCGGGTGCCCGCAGCAGGCCCGTTTCGGTCACTTCGAAGTTCAACCCATCGGCGGGCAGGCCACTTTCCTGCAGGCGGCGGGCGATACGTTCGACCATTTTCTGGTCGCTCAACTGGCTGGGCTGGATGTTGAACGCCAACTCGATGCGCTGCCCCACGATGGCCAGGTCACGCTGTAGTGTCAGGCCCTGCTCGAAGAGCTGCCAGAACAGGCGGTCGATGAGGCCATTGCTTTCGACCTGGGCCAGGAAGTGCGCCGGGCTGAGGACGCCGTATTGCGGGTGGCGCCAGCGGGCGAGCAGCTCCGCACCTTGCAGTGCACCACTGCGCATATCGAACTTTGGCTGGAACCAGGCTTCGAACTCGCCGCGCTCGAAGCCGTCGAGCAAGTCGCTCAGGGAGGGGATCTCAACCACCTCCGGTTTACCGGGTGGCAGTTCTACGGCGGGATCGAAGGCGCGCAGCAACTGGTTGGCGCGACCGATATCGAAGGGCTTGCCAAGGTCGCCGAGGAACTCCAGACCCAGACAGCGGATCATCGAGATGGTGGCCTGGCGCAGCACCGGCTCCACCGCGCTGCTCAGTACTACAGCGCGTGCCAGGCCCCGTTGGCTGGCGTGGCGCAGGAAGGCCAGGCCGTCCATGCCGGCCATGCGCAGGTCGCAAAGCACGATATCGACGCCACCGCGTTCCTGAAGCATGGCCAGTGCTTCGGTGCCGTCCCCGGCGCCGCAGATGTCCTTCAGGCCGAGCTTTTTCAAGGCGGCCATGGCCAACAGACGCTGGAAGGGTTCGTCTTCCAGAACCAGAATGCTTATGTTCTTCATCGGTTTTACTCGGCAGAATCGCGTGGCCGATTACGGTACTTAGGGGGACGGTCGCCGAGCTAGGCGAACCTTCCCCTTGGCTTGTAGGAAAGTTCATCAACGCCAGCGTGCAGCCCCACCTGCCTTGCCTTGGCGTTGTGCCCGTGTCCCTCGGAAGATATCGACATGAGAAGTGCCCTGATAGTCGACGATCATCCCGTCATCCGCCTCGCCGTGCGCATGCTGCTGGAACGCAATGGCATCCTGGTGCTTGCGGAGACGGACAACGGTGTCGATGCGCTGCAACTGATTCGCCAGCACGAGCCCGACATCGTCATCCTCGATATCGGCATTCCGCGCCTGGACGGGCTCAAGGTGATCGCCCGCATCCGCGCCCTGGAGCTCGACAGCCATGTGCTGGTGCTCACGTCGCAACCCGCCGAGAGCTTCTGCCAGCGCTGCATGCAGGCGGGCGCCAAGGGATTCGTCAGCAAGGAAGAGGACCTGCAGAACCTCGTCATCGCGATCAACTCGATCAGCGCGGGGTTTTCCTTCTACCCGGCCGATGCGTTGCAGGCGGGCCAGACCGCCCTGACCAGCGAGGCCGAGCTGGTCGCACGTCTGTCCAACCAAGAGCTGATGGTGCTGCAGTACCTGGCGTCGGGTCTCTCCAACAAGCAGATCGGCGACCTGATGCTGCTCAGCAACAAGACCGTCAGTACCTACAAGAGTCGCATCCAGCAGAAGCTCAACCTCGGCTCGTTGCTGGAGCTGATCGAATTCGCCCGGCGCAACGACCTGGCCAACAGCACCGCTTCCTAGCCAGGGTCCTTCCCTGGTGAAGGGCCTCCCCTGCGTACTCCCGCGCTCTGACTTTGCGCGTCCGCTGATTCGACCCCTGCCTCATTTTTGCAGTTGACGGCTTTTTCCTGGCTTTTTAAGGACTTTTCCTACGGTTTTCCCTGGTGCTCGAAGCCGGATGGCGGGTGTGTCGCTCGATATCATCCTCCCCGGGAAAAGGCACGCCGCCACTGCGGCCTTCGTTCCCGCCTTCCCCGCCACGAATCAGGACCAATCGCCACCCGCCCGGCCCGCCCCGGGCGGCGGCCATTCAGGAAAAACCGATGCATCCCACTGCAAGGATCACCCGATTGATCGCCGCACTCTTCATCGCCACCTTCCTGCCGAGCGTGCAGGCCGGCATGGTGGTGAACGGCACCCGTTTCATCTATCCCGCCAAGCAGCAGGAAATCAGCGTACGGGTGAGCAACGACGGTACGGAGCCTTCCCTGGTGCAGGCCTGGATCGATCGCGGCGACCCGTCGAGCAAGCCGGACCAGGCCGATGCGCCTTTTCTGCTCACGCCGCCGATCTTCCGCCTCGACCCGGGCAAGGGGCAGAGCCTGCGCCTGGCGTTCACGGGCGAGGCACTGCCCACTGACCGCGAGACGGTGTTCTGGCTCAACCTCCTGGATGTCCCGCCACAACCCACGGCGGACAGCGGCAACTCCATGCAGTTCGCCATCCGCACCCGCCTGAAACTCTTCTATCGGCCGTCCGGCTTGCCGGGTAGCGCGTCCGGAGCGGCCCAGCAGATCAGCTGGCGGCTGGTGCAGAACGGCGCGGAAAGCGTGCTGCGAGCGAGCAACCCCAGCGCCTTCCATGTGTCGTTCAGCGACGTCTCGCTGAATGTCGGCGGGCGGGCGCACGAGGCCGGCGATGGGATGGTGCCGCCGCTCGGAAGCCGCGACTTCCCCCTGCCGGGTGCGGTGCAGGGGGGATCGGCCGCCACGGTGGTGACGAAGTGGATCAACGACTACGGCTCATCCATTGGGCACGAGGCGAGGCTGGAGCCGTGAGCCGGCGGCTCGTGCGCGCAAGGCGCTGATGCCGCTCGATCGTTCGCGCGCCATTCATCGATGCGCCAGGTACGACTATGAAAGCTCTTTCAGACAGGTATCCGGGATCGGCTACGCGCGGCACCCGCAGGGTGCGTCTCGCGCGCCGTAGTGGACGGCTCAAGGTCACGGCCGTGGTCCTTGCCGCCTCCCTGGCGCTCAGCGACTGGAGCCAGGTGGACGCGGACGAAGGCGTTTCCCCGGCCCGTTATGCCGTCTTCAACCCGGCGTTCTTCGGTAGCGGTGCGGAAGAGGCCGTCGACCTGTCACGCTTCGCCAACGCAAACGTCCTGCCTCCCGGCACCTATCTCCTGGATATCTACGTCAACCAGGCCTGGAAGGGGCGGCACGAGTTGCGGGTGCTCAGCGAGGGCGAGGGCGCTGCGGTCATCCAGCGCTACTGCTTCAAGCCCGAGCACGTCGGCACCTTCGGCATCGAACTGGCGAACCTGCCGGACCCCCAGGCCGCACGGCAGTCGATTATGGACAACGAGGCTTGTGTCGAACTCGATCGCCTGGTGCCGCAGGCGCAGGTCGAGGTTGATCTGTCCGAGCTGCGCGCCCAGCTGAGCATCCCGCAGGCGTACCTGGGGCGACAGGCACGCGGGCACGTGGACCCCCGTGACTGGGATGCCGGCGTCACGGCCGGCTTCATCGGCTACAACGCCAGCGGCTACCGCAGCCACAGCGGCGGCGTCGGTTCGAACCAGCTGTCCCTGGGGCTCAACAACGGTCTCAACATCGGTGAGTGGCGCCTGCGCTCCAACGGCTATTACAACCGCTCCAGCCAGGATGGCGGCCCTACCCGCAGCCACTACAGCAACGCCAGCACCTATGCCCAGCGCGACCTCACCGGCCTGCGCTCGCAACTCACGGTCGGTGACTACTACACGCCCGGCGAGCTGTTCGAGAGCGTGCCTTTCAGGGGTGTGCAGATCAGTTCCGACGACCGCATGCTCCCCGACTCCCAGCGCGGTTTCGCCCCCGTGATCCGGGGCGTTGCGGAAACCAACGCCAAGGTCACCGTGCGCCAGGGGCAATCGGTACTTTACGAGGCGACGGTGGCACCCGGGCCCTTCAGCATCGACGACCTCTACGACTCGGGTTACTCCGGTGACATCGAGGTGACGGTGACCGAGGCCGACGGCCGCCAGCGTTCCTTCGTCGTGCCCTATGCCTCGGTGGCGCAGTTGCTGCGCCCCGGTGTATCCCGTTTCAGCGTGACTGCCGGCGAGTACCGGGACCGCAGCCTGGACGCATCGCCGAAGTTCGTCATGGGTACCTACCAGCGCGGAGTGACCAACGCCTTCACCGGCTACCTGGGCAGCATCGTGGCCGAGAAGTACATGGCCGCCCAGGGTGGTGTCGCGATCAGTACCGGGCTGGGGGCCGTCGCGTTCGATGTCACCCGCTCGCATGTCGCCGAGCGTCCCGTCGCCGACTCCGCCCCCAGGAGCGGCCAGAGCTACCGGGTCACCTACAGCAAGCTGCTGGACAGCACCCAGACCAACTTCACCCTGGCTGCCTACCGCTTCTCCAGCGAGGGATATCTCGAGTTCGGCGACTACGCGCAGTCCGTCGGCAACCCCGATAGCCGCCTCTACCGCCAGCGCAGCCGATTGCAGGCCAACATCAGTCAGCCCCTGGGGTCGAACTTCGGCAGCCTTTACCTGAGCGGTTCGGCACAGAACTACTGGAACGCCGGACAGCGTAGCGACATGACCTTCCAGGCCGGCTACTCCAACGGCTTCAACTGGGGAACCATGAGCACCTCGGCCGGCAGGACGCGCATGGGCTCGGGATACGAGAACCAGTACCTGCTGTCCTTCAGCGTGCCCCTGGGGCGCGATGTGCGCTCGCCCTTCCTCAGTAGCTCGGTCAGCCAGTCCGGGAAGCGCAGCAACACCCAGGCCAGCCTCAACGGCGTCGCGGGCGAGCGCTCGCAGATGAACTACAGCCTCTACGGCTCGCGCAGCAGCGACCAGGGCGACCGGTCGAGCAACGCCGGCGGCAGCGTCCATTACTTCGCACCGGCGGCGTCGCTCAACGCCAGCTACAGCGAAGGCACCGGTTACCGCCAGCAGAGCGTCGGCATTGGTGGCAGCCTGGTGGCCCACCCGGGTGGGATCAACTTCACCCAGAGCCAGAGCGAAACCTATGCCGTCGTCGAGGCCAAGGGGGCGGAAGGGGCCTATGTCAGCAACGACATGAACGCCCGTGTCGGCAGCAACGGTTACGCGGTGGTCGGCGGCCTCGCCCCCTATCGCCACAACCAGGTGGCGATCGACCCGATCGGCACCCTGCGCAACGTCGAGTTGCAGATCACCGAGCAGGCGGTGGCCCCGCGCCATGGTGCCGTGGTGATGCTCAGCTACCCGACCATCACCGGCGTGCCGGTGTTGCTGCGCATCCTTCGCGAGGACGGCCAGATCGCGCCGCTGGGCTCCGACGTCATCGATGCCCAGGGCGTTTCCCTGGCCATGGTGGGGCAGGGGGGCGGGCATTCCTGCGCGGGCTGCCTCGTGAGGGTGTGCTGATCGTCCGTTGGGGCGAAGGGCCGGACAAGGCCTGTCGAGTCGACTACCAACTGCCGGAACAGGATCCGGACGACCCCAGCTATCAGCAGGTCGAGGTGCGCTGCGTCGCGCTCGGCGGGCGGACGGAGATCGCGTTTGCCGAATGATTCCGCCGGCCGTGCGGCTCGCCATGCATGTACGCGGGCGCTCGGACCGGTGCTGATGCGTCCGTGGTCGGCACGCGATCCAGGGTTCCGAGTCGGCGGACTCGCCGCTCGATCGCAGGCTTGCCAGCCTTCATCGCGCCTCCTGGACCATCCACTGCACGGTCTTGACCGATGTGCAAGCAGGCTTGCCCCAGCAGGTCGATGGCCGCGGACTCCGGCTGTCGCGCCAGCAACTTGCTGATCGATCAAGCGAATCCTTCCCGCCTTGCCGCCATGCACGACCCCGTGCGATGGCGGCTCGCAGTGCCGCGTACCGGATCGGCGTTCGCGGTGTGCCCGGCATACGGCCTCAGTTGTAGATCACCGTGATGATCCCGGCGTCGCCCGTGCGGGAGGCGATGCTGGTCATGCTCACCGAGCTGGTTTCACCCAGGCCTGCACAATGGCCGCGCCCGCTGGGCTCTGATCGGCCGATGGGGCTGAGGCCGCTGCGGCGTCCTACATGTTCGAGCCAGGTGCTTGTAGGGGTATCGCAAAGGTCCTTGCAGATGCTTCCCACGAAAGTGATCTGTCCTAGGGCCGGTGACGCGTTTTCCGCGTGGGCCAGGCCGGCGACGCAGATGAGGGCGAGGAGGGGAATATTCAGTAGTCGTTTCATCTCAGCACTCCTTACAGGCTGAACTGAGTAAAAATCAGATGGCTCCTACGATCCACACTTTGGCGATCCGGATTTTTTGTAGGTCCTAACTGTAGGAACCTGATGGTTTCGCATTATCCCGGTCCTTTGGCGCCAGGCTGTGAACCCGGTCCGGTTCGGTGGTAAGTCGGACTAATCCGACCTACAAACTTCCTCGTGACACGTGGGATACTCCTCCATCCGCCTCGCAGAAATTTCCGTCGGGCTTCTGGTCTTTCTGCGCATCCACGCCTCGTTTACCGCCTGCTTTTCGCGGGTGTCTTCACCCGAAGTACGGACCGGATTCGCCTGCCGCGGCGAATAGACCGGGAATCTTCCCCGGAAAGCCCTGTTCCAACGTTCTGCGTGAGGCAGATATCGCCAAGGGCGCCTAACGTTAGATACAGGCGCGTTCTCGTGTGGGGGGCCAGCCATGTCTGGCGCCCTTCTTGCCTTGGTTACGAGGGTTTTCGTGACCGTTCCGGTCTTTCAACGCAGTGGCAGGGGGGGTGAGCAGATGGGCAGGGCAATCAAAGAACGGGCGACCGTCATCTGCCGCCTGGAAGACAAGATCCTCTTCGTGCGCAAACCCAAGTCGAAGTGGACGTTGCCAGGCGGCCGGATCGAGGCGGATGAAGCGCCTGGGCAGGCGGCGTTCCGCGAACTGGTGGAGGAGACCGGGCTCGCGGTCGAGACCCTCGACTACATTGCGCCCCTGGAGCTGTACACGACCCTTCACTACGTTTTCGAAGCGCCGATGCCGGAATCCCAGCAGCCCACGCCGCTGAACGAGATCGCCGACTGCCGCTGGTTCTCAGTCGAAGACCTGGGCAAGCGCAGCATCAACAAGGCCATCCGACGCCTGCTCAAGACCTGCCAGCGCCCAGGCGCATAGGCTCACGCCATTCGGGAAGGCCCCTCGACCCCTGCTCCGTGTCGGTTTACCGGGCTGAGGCCCGGGCCGTCGGGGCCTGTTGGCCTGGCGTCGAGCGCGCGAGGCCTGTGCAAAAAAAGCCCCCACCAGGGCCGACGTCCTGACGGGGGCGAGGGGTGTCCCTTGCGGGACCTCAGTGTGTTGCCTCTCAGCGCCGGCCTTTGCGGCAGGCCAGCGCTGCGTAGAGGGTGAGCAGCAGGATGAACCCGAGGCTCAGGCTCATGGCCCTATTCGCCGACCTGGCGCAGGCGGGTAGCCGGGACGTCGCCCAGGTTGTTGAGCATCCGCTCGCTGTACCAGTCGAGGAAGTTGATCACGCCGAACTCGTAGGTCTTGGAGTAGGGGCCCGGCTGGTAGGCGGTGGAGTTGATGCCGCGCTGGTTTTCCTCGGCGAGGCGGCGGTCCTGGTCGTTGGTCGCGTCCCAGACTTCGCGCAGGCGCGCCACGTCGTAGTCCACGCCTTCCACCGCGTCCTTGTGCACCAGCCACTTGGTGGTGACCACGGTTTCCTGGGCGCTGATGGGCCACACGGTGAAGACGATCATGTGATCGCCCATGCAGTGGTTCCAGGAATGCGGCAGGTGGAGGATGCGCATGGAGCCCAGGTCCGGGTTCTGGATGCGGCCCATGAGTTTCTTGCTGCCCTGCTTGCCGTCCATGGTCATGGACACGGTGCCCTGCAGCAGCGGCATGCGCACGATGCGGTTGCGCAGGCCGAAGCTGGCGTGGGCATAGGGGATCTTCTCGGCATCCCAGGCAGTGGTACAGGCCGCCACCTGGTCCTTGAACGCCTGGCTGGCGCGGGGGTCGGTGACGTCGTCCCACTCCAGCAGGGTGTTGAGCAGTTCGGGGTGCGAGCCGTTGCAGTGGTAGCACTCGCGGTTGTTCTCGAGCACCAGCTTCCAGTTGGCCTTCTCCCGCAGCGTGGTCTGCACCGCGACCTTGGTGTTCTCCATGTCGTAAGGCTCCATGTAATGGGCCAGGGTGGAGAGGAAGTCGTCGATGGCCGGCGGGTTCTCGGCCAGGGAGATGAAGATGTAGCCGCCGGCGGTCTTCACCTTCACCGGCTTGAGGCTGTAGTCCTTGAGGTCGAAGTCGGCACCCATCTCGGTGCCGGCGAACAGCAGGCGCCCGTCCAGCTCATAGGTCCACTGGTGGTAGGGGCAGACCAGCTTGGCGACCTTGCCCTTTTCGCTGACGCACAGGCGCGAGCCACGGTGGCGGCAGACGTTGTGGAAGGCATGCACCTGCCCTTCGGCGCCGCGCAGCACGATGACCGGGTTATCGCCGATCTGCAGGGTCAGGTAGTTGCCCTTGGCGGGGATCTCGCAGGTCATCCCGGCGATCAGCCACTCCTTGTGGAAGATCTCCTGCATGTCGATCTGGAACAGGCGCTCGTCGTTGTAGAAGGGTTGCGGCAGCGAGAAGCTGTGGTCGCGCTCGCGCAGCATCTCTGCGGTCGCCTTGCGCGCCGGTTCCAGCGGGTCGCCCAGACTCAGGGTGGAAGTGATATCCATCGTTGACTCCTCAATGGCGGGGCGCCCTGGGCGGCCGCCGCGAAATATGGCTTTCGGTCATGACGCAAGGCGGCTTCACCTCCCCTTCCGACGCTGCCGATAGCGCGCTGATAGAGGGGGGAATGTCGCTCGATTGCTTGTGTTCGGCTGGGGCTGAGTGTGGCGTCGGGGCCTGACCCGACCTTATCCATGGGCGACACGGCCACATCCGTTTCCGACTCCGCAGCCCTTGGTGCTGCTGGCAGGTCGCGATGAGCATGTGAATGTCGCAGCTAGGTAAGTGGGCGTTTTTTCGCTTACGCAGAATCCGCTTCATATGGGGCCGACGTCCGGCCGCGCGGAGATGCGTATGAGCAGCAACAGCTTCCTGAATCCGGTGACGACACAGACCTGGGCCAACGGCCGTCATCTGGTGCGCTGCGTAAAGGTCGTCCAGGAGACCTGGGACGTGCGCACCTTCTGCTTCATGGCCGACCAGCCCATGGTGTTCTTCTTCAAGCCGGGGCAGTTCGTGACTCTGGAGCTGGAGATCGACGGCCTGCCGATCATGCGCTCCTACACCATCTCCAGCTCGCCCTCGGTGCCCTACAGCTTCTCCATCACCATCAAGCGTGTGCCGGGCGGCAAGGTCTCCAACTGGCTGCACGACAACCTCAAGGAAGGCGACGTCATCCCGGTGCACGGCCCGGTGGGCCTGTTCAACGCCATCGACTTCCCCGCCGACAAGGTGCTCTACCTGTCCGGCGGCGTCGGCATCACCCCGGTGATGTCCATGGCACGCTGGTTCTTCGACACCAGTGCCAACGTCGACATGGTCTTCGTCCACAGCGCGCGCACGCCGAAGGACATCATCTACCACCGCGAGCTGCGCCACATGGCCTCGCGCATCAACAACTTCAAGCTGCACCTGGTCTGCGAGAAATACGACATCGGCGAAACCTGGTCCGGCTACCGCGGCTACCTCAGCCAGCCGATGCTTCAGCTGATCGCCCCTGATTTCATGGAGCGCGAGATCTTCTGCTGCGGCCCCACGCCCTACATGAGCGCGATCAAGCGACTGCTGGAAGCCAATGGTTTCGACATGCGGCGCTACCACGAGGAAGCCTTCGGCCCCACGCCGCCGGAAATCCGCGAGGAAGTGAAGGAGCTGGCGGCCGAAGCAGCGGACGCGCCGCCCGTACCCGCAGCCGATCTGCACCAGGTGGACTTCACCAGCACCGGCAAGAGCATTCGCGTGGCGCCCGGTGAAACCGTGCATGCGGCGGCGGCCAAGCTCGGGCTGCACATCCCCAAGGCCTGCGGCATGGGCATCTGCGGCACCTGCAAGGTGATGAAGACCGCCGGTGAGGTGGAGATGGAGCACAACGGCGGCATCACTGACGAAGACGTCGCCGAGGGGTACATCCTGTCCTGCTGCAGCGTGCCCAAGGGCGACGTGGCCATCGACTACTGAGCAGAAAACGTACGATCCTCGCCAGGCCCCGCCCTGCGGGGCTCCTGGCGCTTGGTGAACAGCTTGTCCACAGGCTGGTACAGCGAATCTGTGGGTTGTTCAGCTGGATGAAGGCCCCGCCCGGCAAGGGCTGCAGCGACTCTTCGAGGTGCACGGCGTGCTGGTTACGGATTGATCTAACGCCTGTATCCACCGCAGCCCGTGGCCTGCAAGGAGTTATGCACAGGCTGGTCACAGCTCCTTGCACAGCAGCTGTGCACAAGGTTGCTCCCAACTCCCTGAAATCGTTCGATAAATAGGCTGAAGCACGCATGCCTTGCGGGCTGGCGCCTGTAGCGAACGCCGCACATCTTGTCCACAGAGGCATCCACCGCAGCAGGGGAAAACCTGTTCTGCTCACTGCCTGCTGGGCACCGCTCGCAGAAACCCGGCTCCAGGCAACATGGGGCTTTCAGGGCTGATTAGAAAACGAGCGATGGTCTGCAGGTCATGTGGTTATTGGCCTGCAGCATTCTATCCACAGCTTGCGTACAGAGTGCCGCACAGAAACTGTGTGCCGAATTTACGTAATTGATTGAATTTGCTCACGAAGTGAGCGATTGCCCAGGGGCGCCGAACCGCCGGGGCCGTGGCGGTCGCTCTACAGCTTGTCCACAGGGTGATGCACCGGAATCGAGGATAAGCGCGCAGCGGGGGATATCTCCCCCTTGCTGTGCCTGGAGGTTCGCGCCGCCGGGGGAGGGGCGTCGGCCCGGAGATTCCGGGCCGGAGAGGATCAGGTATTGGCCATGGCCGCGCGGATATCGGCAGCGAGCTCGCGCACGCGCTCCTTCTCGGTGTCCCAGGAGCACATGAAGCGCGCGCCACCAGCACCGATGAAGGTGTAGAAGCGCCAGTTGCGGGCACGCAGGTAGTCCAGCGCCGGTTCCGACATCTGCAGGAACACGCCGTTGGCTTCCACCGGGAACATCAGGCTGACGCCCGGCACGTCCGCCACCAGCTCGGCCAGCAACTGGGCGCAGCTGTTGGCGTGGTTGGCGTAATGCAGCCAGGCGTCGTCCTGCAGCAGGCCTACCCAGGGGGCGGAGAGGAAGCGCATCTTCGAGGCCAGCTGGCCGGCCTGCTTGCAGCGGTAGTCGAAATCCTCGGCCAGTTCATGGTTGAAGAAGAGGATGGCCTCGCCCACCGCCATGCCGTTCTTGGTGCCGCCGAAGCACAGCACATCGACGCCGGCTTTCCAGGTCAGGTCCGCCGGGGAGCAGCCGAGGAAGGCGCAGGCATTGGAGAAGCGCGCGCCGTCCATGTGCAGGCGCAGGCCCAGTTCCTTGCACACGTCGCTGATGGCGCGAATCTCTTCCGGGCGGTAGAGAGTGCCTACTTCGGTGGCCTGGGTGAGGGTGACCACGCGCGGCTTGGGGTAGTGGATGTCCTGGCGCTTGAGGGCGATCTCGCGGACCGCCTCCGGGGTCATCTTGCCCTGCTCGGTGCGGGCCAGCAGCAGCTTGGACCCGTTGGAGAAGAACTCCGGCGCGCCGCACTCGTCGGTCTCGACGTGGGCCGTCTCGGAACAGATCACGCTGTGGTAGCTCTGGCACATCGAGGCCAGGGCCAGGGAGTTGGCGGCGGTGCCGTTGAAGGCGAAGAACACTTCGCAGTCGGTCTCGAACAGGCGGCGGAAATGGTCGGCGGCGCGGGCCGTCCACTGGTCGTCGCCGTAGGCGCGGTCGTGGCCGTGGTTGGCCTCGGCCATGGCGGCCCAGACTTCGGGGCAGATGCCCGAGTAGTTGTCGCTGGCGAATTGCTGGGTCTGGTCGGTCATCTCGGGTCCTTGGTCCGGTCGCCGCATGCCCCGGGCGGGGAGGGCGTATGGGAGCTAACTTTACGCCAGGATGGACGACGGAATATGGCTTCAGGCGACATCCTTTTTAGACCAGGCGCTGTTCCCGCTGCGGCCGTGCCCGCGCTGGGAGGAACTCACCGGGGCCTTTGCCGCTCACAACATAACCGTGCCTGCACGGGGACGGACCTTGCCATCAATGAGGAGTGACACCGATGCGCTATCCCTACCTGCTTGCTCTCGCCGCGCCGCTGTTGGTCAGCCTGTCGGCCAATGCCGCCGAATGGGCACCGGGCGAACGCGACCACTTCGTCAAGGAGTGCGCGGCGGGAGCCCAGGCCCAGGTCAGCCCGGACAAGCTGCAGAAGTACTGCGGTTGTGCGGCCGACAAGGTTGGTGCCGAGTTCAGCCAGGCCGAGCTGAACGAGCTGAAAGCCCAGAAGACGCCCCTGCCGAAAGCCACCCACGAGCGGCTGCTGAGCGTCACCAACCAGTGCCTCACCCAGCTGAACTGATCCGCCGGGCCCTCGGGGCCTGATCAGAAAAGAGCCAGGCGGCGCCATCCGGCGCCGTGCCTGGTGCCGCACGTGCGCCGCACAGCTTATCCACAGGGTGGTCCACGGTCTTTGTGGGCGGTTTTCCCTGGGCGTCGCCCGGCTTCGGTCCGGGGGCGAGGGCGTACTCAGCCGAATACCGGGCGGAAGAAGCTGCGCTCGTAGCTGAGGATGCAGCGGGTTTCCTCGGCGTAGCCAAAGGCCGCGATGCATTCGGCGTCGGCCATGGAGCGGATGCGGTAGTCCTCGTAGAGCGCCAGGCTGGGGAAGCTGAACATCGCCAGGGCGACATTGTTGGCGCCTTCGGAAGGCAGGAAGTAGCCGTGGTGGGTGCCGCCGAACTTCTCCACCAGGGGAATCCAGAGTTTTCCGTAGTGTTCGAATTCGGCCAGTTTGTACGGATCGATGATGTAGCGCAGGTAGCAGGTGATCATGGAATCGCTCGTCCAGGCGCATGCGGAATGCTGCGGGGGCGTCGAAATTATCCACTGCCAGCGGGCCTGTCCAGGCATGTCGCTGTGGGCAATTCCGCCTGTGCCGGGCTGGTCGGTTCGCGTACAGCCGGCCAGGAGCACTGCCGTTGCTGGTCCTGGCGCATCCATTCACAGCTTGTCCACAGATCGTTGCACAGCTTCTGTGTGTAACGCTTTCGCTAACTGACTGATATCGCTCAAAAAACCGTCACTTCCCTGCAGGGCCCGACGCACCTGGCCGCTAGCCGGGGGTGTACAGCTTATCCACAGCTTGGTCCACGGAAACTGTGGGTGATCGACGCCCGTTGCGCGGATGTTCGATTGCGACCCTTTGCATGTCGCAAACGCATTCTCCCGTGGCGTCCGTAGGCATCTGGCAAGGCAGGCCGAGTCATACCATCGCTGCAAACGGGGAAACCCCCGTACCCAACGACAGGCGCCAACCGATGGCGCGGCAGGAGATCAGCGATGTTCAGCAAGCACGACCAGATCCAGGGCTACGACGACGAACTCTTCAGTGCGATGCAGGAAGAAGAACAGCGCCAGGAAGACCACATCGAGCTGATCGCCTCCGAGAACTACACCAGCCAGCGGGTGATGGAAGCCCAGGGCAGCGGCCTGACCAACAAGTACGCCGAGGGCTACCCGGGCAAGCGCTACTACGGTGGCTGCGAATACGTCGACAAGGTCGAGCAGCTGGCCATCGACCGCGCCAAGGAGCTGTTCGGCGCCGACTACGCCAACGTCCAGCCGCACTCCGGCTCTTCCGCCAACTCCGCCGTCTACCTGGCCCTGCTCAATGCCGGCGACACCATCCTCGGCATGAGCCTGGCCCACGGTGGCCACCTCACCCACGGCGCCAAGGTGTCGTCCTCCGGCAAGCTCTACAACGCCGTGCAGTACGGCCTCGACACCCGCACCGGGCTGATCGACTACGACGAAGTCGAGCGCCTGGCCGTGGAGCACAAGCCGAAGATGATCGTCGCCGGCTTCTCCGCCTATTCGAAAACCCTCGACTTCCCGCGCTTCCGCGCCATCGCCGACAAGGTCGGGGCGCTGCTGTTCGTCGACATGGCCCACGTCGCCGGCCTGGTCGCTGCCGGTCTCTACCCCAGCCCGCTGCCCTACGCCGACGTGGTCACTACCACCACCCACAAGACCCTGCGCGGCCCGCGCGGCGGCCTGATCCTCGCCCGCAAGAACGAGGAGATCGAGAAGAAGCTCAATTCCGCCGTGTTCCCCGGCGCCCAGGGCGGCCCGCTGATGCACGTGATCGCCGGCAAGGCGGTGTGCTTCAAGGAAGCGCTGGAGCCCGGCTTCAAGACCTACCAGGCCCAGGTGATCAAGAACGCCCAGGCCATGGCCCAGGTGTTCATCGAGCGCGGCTTCGACGTGGTTTCCGGCGGCACCGACAACCACCTGTTCCTGCTCTCGCTGATCAAGCAGGGCCTGACCGGCAAGGACGCCGACGCCGCCCTCGGCCGCGCCGGCATCACCGTGAACAAGAACGCCGTGCCCAACGACCCGCAATCGCCCTTCGTCACCTCGGGCGTGCGCATCGGCACCCCGGCCATTACTACTCGTGGCTTCAAGGAGCCGCAGAGCATCGAGCTGGCCGGCTGGATCTGCGACATCCTCGACCACCTCGGTGATGCCGATGTCGAGGCCCAGGTGGCCAAACAGGTCGCGGCCCTCTGCGCCGATTTCCCCGTGTACCGCTGATCCAGGAGCACGCGCATGCAACGTTATTCCGGCTTCGGCCTGTTCAAGCACTCCCTCAGCCACCACGAGAACTGGCAGCGCATGTGGCGCAACCCCACGCCCAAGCCGGTCTACGACGTGATCGTGGTCGGCGGCGGCGGCCACGGGCTGGCCACGGCCTACTACCTGGCCAAGGAATTCGGCGTGAAGAACGTCGCCGTGGTGGAGAAGGGCTGGCTGGGTGGCGGCAACACCGCGCGCAACACCACCATCGTCCGCTCCAACTACCTGTGGGACGAGTCGGCGCACCTCTACGAGCATGCGATGAAGCTCTGGGAAAACCTTTCCCAGGACCTCAACTACAACGTCATGTACTCCGCCCGTGGCGTCTACAACCTGTGCCACACCCTGCAGGACCTGCGCGACTCCGAGCGCCGCGTGAGCGCCAACCGCCTCAACGGCATCGACGGCGAACTGCTCGATGCCAAGCAGGTGGCCGAGGAGATTCCCTACCTCGACTGCAGCAAGAACACTCGCTACCCGATCATGGGCTCCACCGTGCAGCGTCGCGGTGGCGTGGCCCGCCATGATGCCGTGGCCTGGGGCTATGCCCGCGCCGCCGACGCCCTGGGCGTCGACCTGCTGCAGAACACCGAGGTGATCGGCTTCCGCAAACAGGATGGCGTGGTGATCGGTGTCGAGACCAACCGCGGCTTCATCGGCGCCAAGCGCGTCGGCGTGGTCACCGCCGGCAACTCCGGGCACATGGCCAAGCTCGCCGGCTTCCGCCTGCCGCTGGAATCCCACCCGCTGCAGGCGCTGGTGTCCGAACCGATCAAGCCGGTCATCCACAGCGTGATCATGTCCAACGCCGTGCACGGCTACATCAGCCAGTCCGACAAGGGCGACCTGGTGATCGGTGCCGGCATCGACGGCTACAACGGCTACGGCCAGCGCGGCTCCTACCCGACCATCGAGCACACCCTGCAGGCCATCGTCGAGATGTTCCCGGTGCTCTCCCGCGTGCGCATGAACCGCCAGTGGGGCGGCATCGTCGACACCACCCCCGACGCTTGCCCGATCATCGCCAAGACGCCGGTGCAGAACCTGTTCTTCAACTGCGGCTGGGGCACCGGCGGCTTCAAGGCCACCCCCGGTTCCGGCCACGTGTTCGCGGCGAGCCTGGCCAAGGGCGAGATGCACCCGCTGGCCAAGCCCTTCTCCATCGAACGTTTCCACAACGGCGCACTGATCGACGAGCACGGCGCCGCTGCCGTGGCTCACTAAGGAGACCCGCCATGCTGCACATCTTCTGCCCCCACTGTGGCGAGCTGCGCTCCGAAGAGGAATTCCACGCCAAGGGCCAGGCGCACATCCCGCGCCCGCTGGACCCCAACGCCTGCACCGACGAGGAGTGGGGCGATTACATCTTCTTCCGCGACAACCCGCGCGGCATCCACCACGAGCTGTGGGTGCACGCGGCCGGCTGCCGCAAGTACTTCAACGTCACCCGCCACACCGTGACCTACGAAATCCTCGAGACCTACAAGGTCGGTGAACGCCCCGCCGTCACCGAAGCCGGGCCCCAGGAGAAGAAAGCCGTGGACCAAGGAGTAACGGCATGAGCCAGCCCAACCGTCTTTCCAAGGGTGGCCGCATCGACCGCGCCCAGCCCCTGACCTTCACCTTCAATGGGCAGAGCTACCAGGGCTACGCCGGCGACAGCCTGGCCGCCGCGCTGCTGGCCAACGGTGTCGACATCGTCGGCCGCAGCTTCAAGTATTCCCGCCCCGCGGCATCGTCGCTGCCGGTGCCGAAGAGCCCAACGCCATCCTGCAGATCGGCTCCAGCCCCGCCACCCAGGTGCCCAACGTGCGCGCCACCCAGCAGGCGCTCTACGCCGGGCTGGTGGCCGGCAGCACCAACGGCTGGCCGAGCGTCAACACCGACCTGATGGGCATCCTCGGCAAGGTCGGCGGGCAGATGATGCCGCCCGGGTTCTACTACAAGACCTTCATGTACCCGCAGAACCTCTGGCTGACGTACGAGAAGTACATCCGCAAGGCCGCCGGCCTCGGCCGCGCGCCGACCGAGAACGACCCGGACATCTACGACCACATGAACCAGCACTGCGACGTGCTGGTGGTGGGCGCCGGCCCCGCCGGCCTCGCGGCCGCCCTGGCCGCCGGCCGCAGTGGCGCGCGGGTGATCCTCGCCGATGAACAGGAAGAGTTCGGCGGCAGCCTGCTGGATACCCGCGAGCCCCTGGACGGCAAGCCCGCCGCCGAGTGGGTGGCCCAGGTCATCGCCGAGCTGGAAAAACTGCCGGAAGTGACCCTGCTGCCCCGCGCCACGGTCAACGGCTACCACGACCACAACTTCCTCACCATCCACCAGCGCCTCACCGACCACCTCGGCGAGACCGCGCCCATGGGCCAGGCCCGCCATCGCGTGCACCGCGTTCGTGCCAAGCGCGTGGTGCTCGCCGCCGGCGCCCACGAGCGCCCGCTGGTGTACGCCAACAACGACGTGCCGGGCAACATGCTCGCCGGCGCCGTCTCCACCTACGTGCGCCGCTACGGCGTGGCACCCGGCAAGGAGCTGGTGCTGTCCACCAACAACGATTACGCCTACCGCCTGGTGCTGGACTGGCTCGACGCCGGGCAGAAGGTGGTGGCCGTGGCCGACGCCCGCAGCAACCCGCGCGGCGCATGGGTCGAGGAGGCCCGTGCCCGTGGCGTACGCATCCTCACCGGTAGCGCCGTGGTCGAGGCCCGTGGCGGCAAGCGCGTCAGCGGTGCGCGCATCTGCGCCATCGACACCCGTGCGCACAAGGTCACCAGCCCCGGTGAAGTGGTGGACTGCGACCTGATCGCCACCTCCGGCGGCTACAGCCCGGTGGTGCACCTGGCCTCGCACCTGGGCGGCAAGCCCACCTGGCGTGAAGACATCCTGGCCTTCGTCCCGGGCGAGGGCGGCTTCCAGAAACGTATCTGCGCCGGCGCCGTCAATGGCGTGTTCGCCCTCGGCGACACCCTGGCCGACGGCTTCGAGGCCGGTGCCAAGGCCGCTGCCGAAGCGGGCTTCAAGGAAGTCAGCGGCAGCCTGCCGAAGGCCGAGAAGCGCCACGAGGAAGCCACCCTGGCGCTGTTCCAGGTGCCCCACGACAAATCCACCGCCCGTGCGCCGAAGCAGTTCGTCGACCTGCAGAACGACGTCACCTCCGCCGGTATCGAGCTGGCTACCCGCGAGGGCTTCGAGTCGGTCGAGCACGTCAAGCGCTACACCGCGCTGGGCTTCGGCACCGACCAGGGCAAGCTGGGCAACATCAACGGCCTGGCCATCGCCGCCCGTTCGCTGGGCATCAGCATCCCGGAAATGGGCACCACCATGTTCCGCCCGAACTACACCCCCGTGGCTTTCGGCGCCGTCGCCGGCCGCCACTGCGGGCACCTGTTCGAGCCCAAGCGCTACACCGCCATGCAGCGCTGGCACCTGGCCAATGGCGCCGAGTTCGAGGACGTCGGCCAGTGGAAGCGCCCCTGGTACTTCCCGAAGAACGGCGAGGACCTGCACGCCGCCGTGGCCCGCGAGTGCAAGGCCGTGCGTGACAGCGTGGGCATCCTCGATGCCTCCACCCTGGGCAAGATCGACATCCAGGGCCCGGATGCCCGCGAGTTCCTCAACCGCGTCTACACCAACGCCTGGACCAAGCTGGACGTGGGCAAGGCCCGCTACGGCCTGATGTGCAAGGAAGACGGCATGGTGATGGACGACGGTGTGACCGCCTGCCTCGCCGACAACCACTTCCTGATGACCACCACCACCGGCGGCGCCGCGCGCATCTTCGAGTGGCTGGAGATCTACCACCAGACCGAATGGCCGGAGCTCAAGGTGTACTTCACCTCGGTCACCGACCACTGGGCCACCATGACCCTGTCCGGCCCCAACAGCCGCAAGCTGCTGGCCGAGGTCACCGACATCGACCTGGACAAGGACGCCTTCCCCTTCATGAGCTGGAAGGAAGGCCTGGTCGGCGGCGTGCCGGCGCGGGTGTTCCGCATCTCCTTCACCGGCGAGCTGTCCTACGAGATCAACGTCCAGGCCGACTACGCCGCCGGCGTCTGGGAAAAGCTCATCGCGGCCGGCAAGCAATACAACCTGACCCCCTACGGCACCGAGACCATGCACGTGCTGCGGGCCGAGAAGGGTTTCATCATCGTCGGCCAGGACACCGACGGCTCGGTCACCCCGGACGACCTCGACATGGGCTGGGCCGTCGGCCGCAACAAGCCCTTCTCCTGGATCGGCTGGCGCGGCATGAACCGCGAGGACTGCGTGCGCGAAGACCGCAAGCAGCTGGTAGGCCTCAAACCCCTGGACCCGAACAAGGTGCTGCCGGAAGGCTCGCAGCTGGTGTTCGACCCGAAACAGTCGATCCCCATGACCATGGTCGGCCACGTCACCTCCAGCTACATGAGCGCGGCCATGGGCTATTCCTTCGCCCTCGCCGTGGTACGCGGCGGTCTCAAGCGCATGGGCGAGAAGGTCTTCGCCCCGCTGGCGGACGGCAGCGTGATCGAGGCGGAGATCGTCAGCTCGGTGTTCTACGACCCGAAAGGGGAACGCCAGAATGTGTGAGCAACGGGCCAAGAGCATGGAATTCGAGGGTGCCGGCGTGCACCAGGCAGGTGAGAAATGAGCGCAGTGAACGTGTACAAGCAGCGTCCGGATGAACTGGCCGGCGAGTCGCCGCTGTTCCACGCCGGGCTCGACGAACTGGCCGGCAAGGGCGCCCTGGGCAAGTCCGGCGCCGCCGGCGTGACCCTGCGCGAGAAGCAGCTGCTGGGCCACCTGGTGCTGCGTGGCGATGCCCGCGACCCGGCTTTCGCCGGTGGCGTGCACAAGGCCCTGGGCCTGGAACTGCCGGTGGCGCTGACCCTGGTGGCCAGCGGCGAGACCTCGCTGCAGTGGCTGTCGCCGGACGAGTGGCTGCTGATCCTGCCCCGTGGCGAGGAGTTCGCCGCCGAGCAGCGCCTGCGCGCTGCCCTGGAAGGGCTGCACCACGCGGTGATCAACGTCAGCGGCGGGCAGACCCTGCTGGAACTGAGCGGGCCCAAGGTGCGCGAGATGCTGATGAAGTCCACGCCCTATGACCTGCACCCGAGCAACTTCCCGGTGGGCAAGGCGGTGGGCACCACCTTCGCCAAGTCGCAACTGGTGATCCGCCACACCGGCGAGGACACCTGGGAACTGCTGATCCGCCGCAGCTTCTCCGACTACTTCTGGCTCTGGCTGCAGGACGCCAGCGCCGAGTACGGGCTGGCGATCAAGGCTTGAGATGTAGGGTGGACGACGCTCTTTTCGTCCACCGCAGGACAGCCAGGGTGGGTGAAGCGTCATCCACCTTGCGCCTGCATCCGTAGGTTGGTGCCGAGCGCAGCGAGGTCCAACGTGGCCCGTACCAACCTGCCGCCGTACCCGAGGAGATCGACATGAGCCGCACCCCCGATACCTGGATCCTCACCGCCCATTGCCCCAGCGTGCTGGGCACCGTGGACGCGGTGACGCGCTTTCTCTACGAACAGCGCTGCTACGTCACCGAGCACCACTCCTTCGACGACCGGCTCTCCGCGCGCTTCTTCATCCGCATCGAGTTCCGCCAGCCCGACGGCTTCGAGGAGCAGGCCTTCCGTGCCGCCCTGGCCGAGCACGTGGCGCCCTTCGACATGCAGATCGAGCTGACCCCGCCCAGCTACCGCGCCAAGGTGGTGCTGATGGTCAGCAAGGCCGACCACTGTCTCAACGACCTGCTCTACCGCCAGCGCATCGGCCAGCTGGCCATGGACGTGGTCGCGGTGGTGTCCAACCACCCGGACCTGGAGCCCCTGGCCCGCTGGCACGGGATTCCCTACCACCACTTCCCCCTCGACCCCAACGACAAGCCCGCCCAGGAGCGGCGCGTGTTGCAGGTGATCGAGGACACCGGCGCCGAATTGGTGGTCCTCGCCCGCTATATGCAGGTGCTGTCCCCCGAGCTGTGCCGGCGCCTGGACGGCTGGGCGATCAACATCCACCACTCGTTGCTGCCCGGCTTCAAGGGCGCCAAGCCCTACCACCAGGCGTACCAGAAGGGCGTCAAGCTGGTGGGGGCCACGGCCCACTACATCAACAACGACCTCGACGAGGGGCCGATCATCGCCCAGGGCGTGGAGCCGGTGGACCACGCCCACTACCCCGAGGACCTGATCGCCAAGGGCCGCGATATCGAATGCCTGACCCTGGCCAAGGCCGTGGGCCTGCACATCGAGCGCCGGGTGTTCCTCAACGCCAACCGCACCGTGGTGCTCTGACCTGAACAGACGTAGCCCGGGCTTCAGCCCGGGAGCGCGCCAGACCCCGGACTGAGGTCCGGCTACAGCTTTTGGCAGCCGCCCTGCCAGTTCCACCCGGCGGCTCCGGCAACAGACACACGCTCCAGTACAAGGCCGCGTGGCCCCAGGCCGCGCCTTTGTATCCACAACAACAAAGGAGATTCATGCATGTCTGGTAATCGTGGTGTTGTTTATCTCGGCGCGGGCAAGGTCGAGGTGCAGAAGATCGACTATCCCAAGATGCAGGACCCGCGCGGTCGCAAGATCGAGCACGGGGTCATCCTGCGCGTGGTATCCACCAACATCTGTGGCTCGGACCAGCACATGGTGCGCGGCCGTACCACCGCCCAGGTCGGCCTGGTGCTCGGCCACGAGATCACCGGCGAGGTGATCGAGAAGGGCAGCGACGTCGAGAACCTGAAGATCGGTGACCTGGTTTCCGTGCCCTTCAACGTCGCCTGCGGCCGCTGCCGTTCCTGCAAGGAGCAGCACACCGGCGTCTGCCTCACCGTCAACCCGGCCCGCGCCGGTGGCGCCTACGGCTATGTCGACATGGGCGACTGGACCGGCGGCCAGGCCGAGTACGTGCTGGTGCCCTATGCCGACTTCAACCTGCTGAAGTTGCCGGATCGCGACAAGGCCATGGAGAAGATCCGCGACCTGACCTGCCTCTCCGACATCCTGCCCACCGGCTACCACGGTGCGGTCACCGCCGGTGTCGGCCCGGGCTCCACCGTCTACGTCGCCGGTGCCGGCCCGGTCGGCCTCGCCGCTGCCGCCTCCGCGCGCCTGCTGGGCGCCGCGGTGGTGATAGTCGGCGACGTCAACCCGGTGCGCCTGGCCCATGCCAAGGCCCAGGGCTTCGAGATCGCCGACCTGTCCAAGGACACCCCGCTGCACGAGCAGATCGCCGCCCTGCTGGGCGAGCCGGAAGTGGACTGCGCCGTCGACGCCGTGGGCTTCGAAGCGCGCGGCCACGGCCATGCCGGTGCCCAGCACGAAGCGCCGGCCACGGTGCTCAACTCGCTGATGGGGGTGGTGCGGGTCGCCGGCAAGATCGGCATCCCCGGCCTCTACGTCACCGAAGACCCGGGCGCGGTGGACGCGGCCGCCAAGATCGGCAGCCTGAGCATCCGTTTCGGCCTCGGCTGGGCCAAGTCCCACAGCTTCCACACTGGCCAGACCCCGGTGATGAAATACAACCGCCAGCTCATGCAGGCCATCATGTGGGACCGCATCAACATCGCCGAAGTAGTCGGTGTGCAGGTGATCGGCCTGGATGAAGCGCCCCGTGGCTACGGCGAGTTCGACGCCGGCGTGCCGAAGAAATTCGTCATCGATCCGCACAAGCTGTTCAGCGCCGCCTGACCCACCCGCAAACCCCCGGTACCGCGTCTGCTACGTTGCGGTACCTGTTTACGAGGAGCCCTTGGGCTCCTCTTTTTTATGGGGGGAGGCGGGGAACCCGGCCTCGCACCTGAAGGCCGGACGTAGGATGGGTAGAGCCCCGCGAAACCCATCGCTCCGAGGTGATGGGTTTCGCTTCGCTCGCGGAACGCCGCCCGGCCCATCCTACGAGCTATGGCTCTGGTAACCCGGGTGCTTGGCTAACGCACCAGGTGCAGGAACTGCAGGTGCCGTTCGTACTGGTCGAGCATGTCGTTGATGATCTGCTCGCGGCTGTAGCCCACCAGGTCATAGTCCTGGCTGCCTTCGGCCAGGTGCACCTCGGCGCGGTAGTAGCGGCGGTTGCGCAGGTTGCGCGCGTCCAGGCCGGCGACGGCGAAGGAGGGCGTGAAGTAGCCGCGCATCACCACCCGGTAGAGGAAGGGCGTTTCCTCGCCGTGGCCGACTTCCAGGCTGAGGCTGGCGTTGGCCGGGTCCAGCTCGGTCTCTACCCGCAGCGATTTCTCGCGGAACTGCTCCGCCACCGCCTCCATGGCCGGGCGCACCTCCTGCTCCATGAAGCGGTACACCTCGTCCCGCGAGGGGAAGTGCACGACCTGGCTGAGGCGCTGGCGCCAGCCGCCCTTGCGTGGGCGCTGGTCCAGCGGTGCCAGTGAATGCAGGCGCGCCCGCTGGCGCTGGGATTCCAGGTAGAAGGCCTTGTGCAGGCCCCACATCATCAGCAGCAGGATCAGCGAGAAGGGCAGGGAGGTCAGCACCACTGCCGATTTCAGCGCATCGATGCTGCCGGCGAACAACAGCCCGCTGGTGATCAGCGCGGTCATCGCGCCCCAGAACACCCGCAGCCACTTGGGCCCGTCCTCGCCTTCCTCGCCGCCGCGCGCGGAGAGGGTCGACAGCACCACGGTGCCGGAGTCGGCAGAGGTGACGAAGAACACGAAGCTGACGAACACCGTCACGGCGATCACCGTGCGGCTCCAGGGGTAGGTTTCCAGCAGGCGGTAGATGACCATCGACGGGTCTTCGATGGCGCCGACCGCCAGTTCGGTCATGCCGTGGTTGAGCACCAGCTCCAGGGCGCTGTTGCCGAAGATCGACATCCACGCCAGGGTGAAGCCGAGGGGGATGAACAGCACGCCGAAAACGAATTCGCGGATGGTGCGCCCGCGCGAGATGCGCGCGATGAACAGGCCGACGAAGGGCGCCCAGGCGATCCACCAGGCCCAGTAGAACACCGTCCAGTCGCCCAGCCAGCCGGAGGGGCTGTTCCACGCGTAGAGGTCGAAACTCTTGGCCGGCACGGCGCTGAGGTAGTCGCCGACGTTCTGCACCAGCATGTTCAGCAGGTGCTGGGTGGGCCCGGCGAAGAGCACGAACAGCAACAGCGAACAGGCCAGCAGCATGTTGACGTCGGACATCACCCGCACGCCCTTTTCCACGCCGCTCACCGCCACCAGCACCGCCGCGCCCATCATCAGGGCGATCAGCAGCACCTGCACCCACTGGTTGTGGGGGATGCCGAACAGGTAGTCGAGGCCGGCGTTCAGGTGCAGCACGCCGAAGCCCATGTCCGCGCCCAGGCCGAACACCGTGGCGATGATGCCGAAGGCGTCCACCGTGTAGCCGATGGGGCCGTTGATGCGCTTGCCGATCAGCGGGTAGAGCGCCGAGCGCAGGGCCAGCGGCAGGTTGTGGCGGTAGGCGAAATAGGCCAGGGCCATGGCCACCAGGGCGAACACGCCCCAGCCGTGCAGGCCCCAGTGCAGGAACAGCAGCTGCATCGCCTGGCGCGCCGCCTCGGGCCCGCCGGCTTCGCCCTGGGGCGGCTGCTGCAGGTGGGTCAGCGGCTCGGAGACGCAGAAGAAGAACAGGGTGATGCTGATGCCGGCGGCGAACAGCATGCCGGCCCAGGACAGGTAGCTGAATTCCGGCTCGTCGTGGTCGGCGCCGAGCTTGATCTTGCCGTAGCCGGACAGCGCGGTGACCACCACGAACACCAGGTACAGGGTCATGGCCAGCAGGTAGTACCAGCCCACGCTGTTGGCGGCCCAGGCCTGGGCCTGCAGCAACCAGGCGCCGGCCTGCTCGGTGAAGATCGCGACCACCAGGCCGAAGATCAGGACGAAGCCCGCCGATCCCAGCAGGACGGGCGTGTTCATGCGCAGCGGCAGGCTACCGGGGGATTGGGCACGCTCATGGTCGGGCGGCCTCTTGGCGGAAGGGGGAGGGGGTCGGCAAGAAATACTCCTTTGACGCAGGTTCAGGCACGCGCCTGATGAGAAACGGAAGAGGGCGTCGAGGTTCCTTTTAAATTGATCGAGCGTTCAATATAAACACGGCAAGCGCCTTTTCGGCCAATTCCCACACCCCGTCGCGCAGGGCATCGCAGCCCCCTGAGCCAGTGCTCAAGGGGGCTGTGCCGTTTCGTCGGAAAATGCTGCGGAAGAGGGTGGAGGGCGCGGAGGCGGGCTGATTCAGCCCTGCAGTTCGGCGCGCAGCTGCTCGATGCGTGCGTCCTTCTCGGCCCAGAGGCGGGTCACCCAGTCCTGGATGTGCTGGCGGAATTGCGGGTCGTTCTCGTAGTCGCCCTGCCACAGCGAGGGGTCGATGTCGCGGGTCTGGATGTCGACGATGACCGTCGGCACCTGGCCGGACACCAGCGCCCAGAAACCGGGCACCTGCTTGCCGGGGTAGATCAGGGTGACGTCGAGCATGGCGTCGAGCTGCTCGCCCAGGGCGGCGAGCACGAAGGCCACGCCGCCGGCCTTGGGCTTGAGCAGGTGGCGGTAGGGCGAGCCCTGCTGCGCCTGCTTGGCCGGGGTGAAGCGCGTGCCTTCGAGGTAGTTCACCACCGTCACCGGCAAGCGCTTGAACTTCTCGCAGGCGGCCTTGGTGATCTCCAGGTCCTTGCCCTTCATCTCCGGGTGCTTGTCGAGGAAGGCCTTGGAGTAGCGCTTCATGAAGGGGTAATCCAGCGCCCAGAAGGCCAGGCCGATGAAGGGCACCCAGATCAGATCCTTCTTGAGGAAGAACTTGAAGTAGGGCGTCTTGCGGTTGAAGGCCTGCACCAGGGCGGGGATGTCCACCCAGGACTGGTGGTTGGAGACCACCAGGTAGGACGTATCGCTGCGCAGGCCGTCGCCGCCACGGATATCCCAGACCGTGGGGGTGAGCAGGGCGAAGATGCGCTTGTCGTTTTCGGCCCAGGCTTCGGCGATCCACATCACCGCGCGGGAGCAGGCGTCCTTGAGCGCCTGGCCCGGCAGCACGAGCTTCAGCAGGGCGATCAGCAGCATGGGGCCGATCAGCACCAGGGTGTTGATCAGGATGAGCAGGATGGTGGTGATACCAGTCAGCAGCGCCCGCATAGGTCCTCGGCTCCTTGGCCTGTGGGTGGCGTTGCCATGATACGCAGCGGGCTTCGCTTGCCAAGACGTGACGGGGTGCGAAAGTCCCGTTCGCGTGGCTGTCCTGGCAGCTGGCCATCAGGCATGATGGAGCCGCATTCGCGTATTTCCATCGAGTAGTTACCGTGCTCAAGAAGATCGCTGTGTCCGACCTGCGCCTGGGCATGTACGTCCAGGAATTATGCGGTTCATGGATGGACCACCCCTTCTGGAAGAGCAGCTTCCTGCTGAAATCCGAAAAGGACCTCGCCCGCATCCTCGACAGTGCCGTCACCGAGGTGTGGATAGACGCGTCCAAAGGCCTGGACATCGACTCGGATTCCGCCAGCGGCGGGAGCACCGCCGAGCAGGTGCAGCAGGAAGCCGAGGCACGCCTGCTGGAAGCCGCCAAGGCGCCGCCAGTGGTGGTCAGCCCAGCGAGCATGGAAGAAGAACTGTCCCGCGCGGTGCAGCTCTGCGCCCGCTCCCGCGAAGCGGTGATGGAGATGTTCAGCGACGCCCGCCTCGGCCACGCCATCGAGCTCGGCCACGCCGCCGAGCTGGTGGAATCCATCACCAACTCGGTACTGCGCCACCCCAATGCGTTGATCAGCCTGGCGCGGCTCAAGCGTTCCGACGAATACACCTACATGCACTCGGTGGCCGTCTGCGCGCTGATGATCGCCCTGGCGCGCCAACTGCAGCTCAGCGAAGCCCTGGTGCGCGAGGCGGGCCTGGCCGGCCTGCTCCACGACATCGGCAAGATGGCCGTGCCGCTGGAGTTGCTGAACAAGCCCGGCGCCCTCACCGACGCCGAGTTCGCCACGGTGCGCCACCACCCGGAGGCCGGCGCGCGCATGCTTATCGACAGCCGTCAGGTCAGCGCATTGGTGCTGGACGTCTGCCTGCACCACCACGAGAAATTCGACGGCAGCGGCTACCCGCACCGCCTCGGCGGCGAGCAGATCAGCTTGCTGGCGCGCATGGGCGCGGTCTGCGACGTCTACGACGCCATCACCTCCGACCGGCCCTACAAGAAGGGCTGGGCGCCGGCCGAGGCGTTGCACAAGATGGCCGAATGGACCAAGGGGCACTTCGATCCCCAGGTGTTCCAGGCCTTCGTCAAGGCCGTGGGCATCTACCCCACTGGCTCCCTGGTGCGCCTGGAAAGCGGCCGTCTCGGCGTGGTGATCGACCAGAACGCCCGCTCGTTGCTGCTGCCGCGGGTCAAGGTGTTCTTCTCGGCCCGCTCGAAGGTGCCGATTCCCCAAGAGGTGATCGACCTCGCCGCCCTCGACGGCCGCGACCGCATCATCGGCCGCGAAGCCCCGGAAGACTGGGGCTTCCGTAACCTCGACGCCCTTTGGGGTGGCGAACGCCTGCCACCCGCCAAGGCGAAGTGACGCGAACGAATGGGCGGCCATCCAGTCCTACTCCCTGCACCCTGATCCCGAGGAGAACCCGTTGAAACGCTTCCTAGCCCTGCTGACCCTGGTCGCCCTGCCGGCCTTCGCCGCCGAGGACCCCGAGCTCTACGGCCGCTACGAGTACATCCGCCTGCCGGAGATCGGCCAGACCCTCAAGGCCAAGATGGACACCGGCGCCCTGACTGCCTCGTTGTCGGCCAAGGACATCGAGCGCTTCAAGCGTGACGGTGACGACTGGGTACGCTTCCGCCTGGCCACCAAGGATGCCGACGACACCGTCTACGAGCACCGCCTGGCGCGCATCAGCAAGATCAAGACGCGCTCCGAGGAAGCCGGCGACGACGAGGACGACGAGCGTGAAAAGGCCGATCCGACCAAGCGCCCGGTGATCGAGATGGAAATGTGCCTGGGCGACACCAAGCGCACCGTCGAGGTCAATCTCACCGACCGCAGCAGCTTCAACTACCCGCTGCTGATCGGCGCCAAGGCCCTGCGCGAGTTCCGCGCCGCCATCTACCCCGGGCGAAAGTTCACCGCCGGCAAGCCCCAGTGCTGAGCCACGGCTGAGCCAAGGGCCTCGGCGGGATTGACGCCGCTCGAGGCCTGCGGCACCGTGCCGGCTATTTCCCCGCCTGCACGGACGCCATGCCCACTATCCTGATTGTCGAAGACGAAGCGGCCATCGCCGACACCCTGGTCTATGCCCTGCAGGCTGACGGTTTCGAGGTCACCTGGCTGAGCCTGGCCAGCGAGGCCCTGGAACTGCTGGCCCGTGACCCGTTCGACCTGGTCATCCTCGATGTCGGCCTGCCCGATATCAGCGGCTTCGAAGCCTGCAAGCGGTTGCGGCGCTTCTCCGAGGTGCCGGTGATCTTCCTTACCGCCCGGGATGCCGAGATCGACCGCGTGGTGGGCCTGGAAATCGGTGCCGACGACTACGTGGTCAAGCCCTTCAGCCCCCGTGAGGTGGCCGCTCGGGTGCGCGCCATCCTCAAGCGCACCGCGCCCCGGGAGGCCGCGCGGGCCAGCGTGCCCGCCCCGGCGGCCGAAGGCGCCTTCGTGGTGGATGCGGAGCGTGTGCGCATTCATTACCTGGGCCAGTTGCTCAGCCTCACCCGCCATGAGTTCCGCCTGTTGCAGACGCTGCTGGCTCAGCCCGAGCGGGTGTTCAGCCGCGAGCAGTTGCTGGATTCGGTGGGCGTCGCCAGCGATGCCGGCTACGAGCGCAGCATCGACAGCCACATCAAGAGCCTGCGCGCCAAGCTGCGCCAGGTGAACGCCGAGGCCGAGCCGATCCAAACTCATCGCGGCCTCGGCTACAGCTACGACCCCAACGCCTGACCGGAGCCCCGCCATGCCGCTCGGCGTCCGCATCTTCCTGGTGTACTTCCTCTTCGTCGGCCTGGCTGGCTACTTCGTGCTGAGCACGGTGATGGACGAGATCCGCCCCGGCGTGCGCCAGTCCACCGAAGAGACCCTGGTGGACACCGCCAACCTGCTGGCCGAGATCCTCCGCGATCCGGTGCGCGACGGCACCCTGGGCCAGAGCAACCTGCCCGAGCTGCTCAAGGCCTATGGCAAGCGCCAGCCCGGCGCCGAGATCTGGGGCGTGCGCAAGACCGAGGTGAACCACCGCATCTACGTCACCGACGGCACCGGCAAGGTGCTGCTGGACTCCAGCGGCCTGGCCGTGGGCCAGGACTACTCCGGCTGGAACGACGTGCTGCTGACCCTGCGCGGCCAGTACGGCGCCCGCTCCACCCGTGAAGACCCCAGCGACCCGGACTCCTCGGTGATGTACGTGGCGGCGCCGATCCGCGACAACGGTCGGATCATCGGTGTGGTCTCGGTGGCCAAGCCCAACCGCTCGCTGCAGCCCTACATCTACCGCTCGCAGATGCGCCTGGCCTGGCTCGGTGCCGGGCTCATCGGGCTCGGCCTGCTGATCGGCGGGCTGCTGTCCTGGTGGCTCAGCGGCTCCCTGCGGCGCCTCACCCGCTATGCCCAGGCCGTGAGCGAAGGCCAGCGCGCCGAGTTACCCACCCTGCGCGGTGGCGAGCTGGCGCAACTGGCCCGAGCCGTGGAGCGCATGCGCACCGAGCTGGAAGGCAAGGCCTACGTCGAGCGCTACGTGCACACCCTGACCCATGAGCTGAAGAGCCCGCTGGCAGCGATCCGGGGTGCGGCCGAGCTGCTGGAGGGCGAGATGCCCCCGGCGCAGCGCCAGCGCTTCGTGGCCAATATCAGCGGCGAGAGCGCGCGCCTGCAGCACCTGATCGAGCGGCTGCTGTACCTCGCCCAGGTCGAGCAGCGCCAAGGGCTGGAAGAGCGCGTGCCGGTGCCGCTGGCGCCCCTGGTGGAAGACCTGTTGCAGGCCCAGGCGGCACGCATCGAGGCCGCCGGACTCCGCATCGAGAATGCGGTGAACATCGGTCTCGAGGCATCGGGCGAACGCTTTCTGCTGCGCCAGGCGCTGGCCAACCTGCTGGACAACGCCCTGGACTTCACCCCGGCGGGCGGCCTGATCCGCATCGCCGCGAGCCGCGACGGCCATGAGCTGGACCTGCGGCTGTACAACCAGGGCGAGGCCATTCCCGACTACGCCCTGCCGCGCCTCACCGAGCGCTTCTATTCCCTGCCGCGCCCCGGCAGCGGCCGCAAGAGCACCGGCCTGGGGCTCAACTTCGTCCAGGAAGTGGCGCAGCTGCACGGCGGCAGCCTGCAGGTCTGCAACTTCGACGGCGGTGTGGAAGTGCGCCTGCGCCTGCCGGTGGCCTGAGCCACAGACGCACCATTGCGGTGCGTCTTTTCATCCAGGGGTTCGGCACCTGTCGCCGGGGAGCATCACTCCGCCGTGGCCTCCGGCGCGCTCTTCGCGTACTTCGCCACCACACCTTTCCAGAATGCCGGGAAGCCCTCGCTGAAGCGGCTGAAGGCGGCTTTCTCGGCACGGTTCTTCGACTCGGCCACCGCGTCCTCGGTGGACCAGGTGCTGGAGCGCTGCTCCTCCTGGGCGGTGGCCTCGGTGGAGCCGTATATGTAGCCGCTGCGCACGTCGACCAGGATGCCGGCGACGGTGGCGGTGACATGGGCCTGGTGGTTGGGCAGGAAGCCCAGCGACACCGCCGTCAGCGGGCCCAGCGGGGTGCTGTCGACATAGAACTTGGTGTCCACTGTGTAGACCAGCAGCAGGTCCGAGCGCATGTGCGCGGCGGGCAGGCGCAGGTCCTTCAGGCTCTTCATGCCGTTGGGGGTGAGCAGGCGGCTCAGGGGCGCGGCCTGGCTGATCAGCGGCTGCTCGGCGATGCGTGCCAGGTCGGCATCGGACTCGATGTCGCGGGTCTGAACCACCTCGAAGCCGTCGTTGTAGCCACTGGCGACGCGGACGATGCTCAGTTGCGCGGGGAAGGGGCTGGCAGGTTTCTTGCTGAACAGCTGCTCGATATCGGCGTCATCGATGCCGGTCAGGGATACGCCCTGGTCGGGGGTGACATAGCTCTTGCTGGAGCAACCGCCGAGCATGAGCAGCGACAGGGCGGCGAGGGTGCAGAGGGTCTTGCGGGTACGCATGGAATCTCCTTTTCCGAAGGGCCGGAGGGCCCGACTGGCGGCGATTCTGCCGCTTCTTGCGAGTGCCCACAATTGACTATTCTCAAACCGTCGCCGTGCATGGAACGCGGTGCACATAACAACGAGAAACCGGGAGCAGCCAATGAAGAGCGTCGCCGAAATATTGCGGGGCAAGCCCCACACGACCATCTACCGGGTCGACCCCACCACCACCGTGCTGGAGGCGGCCGAACTGATGGCCGAGAAGGGCATCGGCGCGGTGCTGGTAATGGAGCGTGACGAGTTGGTGGGCATCGTCACCGAGCGCGACTACGTGCGTCGCGTGGCCGCCAAGGACCGCTCCTCCTACGGCACCGAGGTGCAGGAGATCATGACCTCCAACCTCTTCGTGGTCGGCCCGAAGGACAGCAACCAGTTCTGCATGCAACTGATGACCGAGAAGAACCTGCGCCACCTGCCCGTGCTGGATGACGGCAAGGTGATCGGGCTGCTGTCCATCCGCGACCTGGTACGCGACATCACCGCCGAGCAGGAAAGCCTGATCCACCATCTGGAGGACTACATCCGCGGGTCGTGCTGATCGTTTGATGTGGGCGCCGGGAGCGAATTCATTGGCTCTGTCTGCGTTAGCTGTTGTGGTTTTAATGCAAGCGCTCAAGCACGGCCCTTTCCGGGCGCCCAAGGGTTCGTGCCACCTCCACCGCATGGGTTTCGCTTCGCTCTACACCATCCTACGAAATCCCGTGCGCACCACGTGGCGATGCGCTGGACGAAGAAAGGTGGGGCAGCCGCCAACGCCCCTCCAGGAGGCCGAACGCAGTCGTTGCGCCGGGGGACGAGCGGCATGGATGCCGCGAGAGGCGCACCAGGCCATGGATGGCCCATCGCGCCGGCCCCCAGACGACGCTTGCGGCGAACGCACTTCAGTGCGGCCCGAAGGGCGAGCGTAGCGAGTAACGGCGATGGAGTGAGGGAACCCGACGCAGTCGGGCCGGATGATGGGGCAAGCGTTTTTGGTTCCTTTTTTGGCGATTGAAAAAAGGGACTCGCCCGGGAGGGCGAAACCAGAAGCATCACCAGAGCTCGGCAATCAGCTGGGCTCAATTCTTCTAGCAACACTTAACGCAGACAGAGCCAATTCATTCGCGAATGTGGCCTGTAGGGTGGATGACGCTTCACCCATCCACCGGGCGGTGTTCCGTCTCGCGCATTACGCATTCTCGGGTACCTCGTAGGGTGGGTCGGGCGGCGTTCTGCGAGTGAAGCGAAACCCATTGGGCAACGCCCGACGCCGCTGATGGGTTTCGCTTCGCTCTACCCATCCTACGATCCCCGCATGAGCGACCCCCACTCTCCACCCAATTCCCACACAAACTCCACACTTCCCCCATCGCCCCACCTTGGGCGGGCTCCAGACTTTCCCCATCGAGAACACATGAGGAGAGTCCGAGATGACCCGTACCCTGGGTTTCAAGCTGGGCGCCATTGCCCTGCTGATCCTGTTGCTGATGATTCCGCTGCTGATGATCGACGGCCTGATCGACGAGCGTCAGCAGGCGCGCAATGGCGTGCTGGAGAACATCGCCCAGAGCTCCAGCTACAGCCAGCAGGTGACGGGGCCGATCCTGGTGGTGCCCTACCGCCGCGTGATCCGTGAGTGGAAGACCAACGAGAAGACCGGCCAGCGCTACCTCGACGAGAAAGAGGAACGCAGCCGCCTGTTCTTCCTGCCGGAGCGCCTGCGCCTGGCCGGCGAGGTGGACACCGAGCTGCGTGCCCGGGGCATCTACCAGGCGCGGTTGTACAAGAGCGATAGCCGCATTAGCGGGCAGTTCCTGCTGCCGGCCAACTACGGCATCGATGACGGCCTGGCCGACTACCGCTTCGAGGCGCCGTTCCTGGCAGTGGGCATCAGCGACATCCGCGGCATCAGCAATGCGCTGAAGCTGGAACTCAACGGTCGCAGCTTCGACTTCCAGCCCGGCAGCGGCGACCCGGTACTGGCCGGCGGCGTGCATGTGCCGTTGCCCAGCCTGCAGGCGGGCGAGGTGCAGAACCTCGACTTCGGCTTCGACCTCAAGCTGCAGGGCACCGAGTCGCTGAGCATCACCCCGGTGGGGCGCGACAGCCAGGTGGAGCTGAAGTCCGGCTGGCCGCACCCGAGCTTCGTCGGCGAGTTCCTGCCCGCCGAGCGCGAGGTGCGTGACGACGGCTTCAGCGCCCGCTGGCAGACCAGCTTCTTCGCCACCGACATGGAAGCGGCCCTGGCCAACTGTGCCTACGCCGAGCGTTGCGAGGCCTTCAACAGCAAGGTGTTCGGCGTCAGCTTCGTCGACCCGGTGGACCAGTACCTGAAGACCGATCGCGCCATCAAGTACGCCCTGCTGTTCATCTGCCTGACCTTCGCCGGCTTCTTCCTCATGGAAGTGCTCAAGCGCCTGGCGGTGCACCCGGTGCAGTACGCCCTGGTGGGCCTGGCCCTGGCGTTCTTCTACCTGCTGCTGCTGTCGCTGTCCGAGCACCTGGAGTTCGCCCTGGCCTACGGCCTCTCCGCAGCGGCCTGCGTGCTGCTGGTGGGCTTCTACGTCAGCCACGTGCTGCACAGCTGGGCCCGTGGCGCGGGCTTCACCGCCGGGCTGGCGGCGCTCTACGGGATGCTCTACGGCCTGCTCAGCGCCGAGGACTACGCGCTGCTGATGGGCTCGCTGCTGGTGTTCGGCCTGCTGGCCTGCGTGATGGTGCTCACCCGCAAGCTCGACTGGTACGGCGTTGGTGCCGTCAAACCCGCCCAGGTCCAGGGCTGATAACCCCGGGCGCGGCCACCGCCGCGCCCTTCAGGAGGAAGAAACGATGCGTGCAATGGTGCAATTCACAGCCTGCTTCGCCCTTGGCCTGGTGGTCTCGGTACTGATACTCGGCGGCCTGATGTTCGCCGGCAATTTCGGCTTCATCGACCTCTGGCTGATCACCGGCAAGCCGGTGGCCAACCTGGCGCTGATGGTGCTGCCCGAGTCCTTCTGGCATGCGCTGACCGGCGTCATCGACCCGCGCAACAACCCCTCGGTGAACTCCTTCCTGCAGCTGTGCGTGGCGCTCTCCCAGGGCGCCCTGTTGCTGGCGGCCGGGTTCTTCCGCCTGTGGTACCGGCGCCGTGACGAAGAGGAGGACACCCGCGATGCGCGGTGAACTGCATGAAGAGCGTGCCGCCAGCCGACGCCTGGCGGCCCGGATCGCCGAACTGTTTCCCGGCTACCGCGCGGAAAGGCAGGGCGTGGTGATCGGTTTCGAGCCCTGGCCGGGCCGCCAGGAGCCCTCCGGGCAAGCGCGGCGCCAGGCCCGATGAAGGACGCATGCCAAGGACGGCGCGGCCTGGAGCGGTGCGAGGGAAGAGGAAGAGGGAATGTCAGCATCGTGTAAATATTTCGATGCAAATGACTATAAAGATCAAATGAAAATAAATATCATCCGCAACCGATTCTTTTACCCTCTACCAGGATGCGGACCTGCCCCATGTCGACCCCTGCCAAACTGCCTGCCCTTTCACCCCTGGCCCTGAGCCTGGCCTCTGTGCTGCTGTCGCCGCTGGCCATGGCCGCCACCGAGCTGCCCGCCATCGAAGTCGACGGCAAGCGCAGCCAGGACTCGAGGGTGAAAGAGGTCTCCACCGCCACGCGCACCGCCACTCCGGTGCGCTACGTGCCCCAGGCGATCGACACGGTGCGCACCGAAGACGCCTTGAACTACGGCACCCGCACCCTCGCCCAGGCCCTGGCCGGCCTGCCCAACGTCAGCGACGCCAGCGACACCCGCTTCGACGGCTTGCGCATCCGCGGCTTCGACGCCAGCAACGACTTCTACCTGGACGGCATCCGCGACGACAGCCAGTACACCCGCGACCTGCACAACATCGAGCGCATCGAGGTGCTCAAGGGTCCGGCGGCGGTGCTCTACGGCCGTGGCAGCCAGGGTGGCCTGGTCAACCGCATCAGCAAGCAGCCCCAGGCCGGGCTGGCCTCGACCCTGGAGGCGCAACTGGGCAGCCAGGACTTCCGCAGCCTCTACGCCGACCTCAGCGCCGACGCCAACGAGAACATCGCCCTGCGCCTGAACATGGGCGAGCAGGATGCCAACAGCTTCCGCAAGGGCATCGACTCCAGCCGCCAGCTGTTCGCGCCGTCCATGAGCTGGCAGCTCAGCCCTGACCTCAACTGGCTGGTGCAATACGAGTACAGCCGCCACCGCCGCACCCCGGATCGCGGCATCCCCGGCCTCAACGGCCACCCGGCGGACGTCAGCCGCGACACCGTCTACAGCGACCTGCAGCGCGACTACATCGACGACAAGGCGCAGTCCCTGCGCTCGCGCCTGACCTACGACATCAACGCCGACTGGCAACTGCGCCAGACCCTCGGCGTGTTCAAGCTCGACAGCGATTTCGACAACACCTACGTCACCAGCGTCAACGCCGCCGCCCGCACCGTGGGCCGTGCCCGCTGGCAGCAGGACCTGACCACCCGCAACATCTTCAACAACGTCGAGCTGGAAGGCGTGTTCCACACCGCCGGCCTGGAGCACCGTCTGCTCACCGGCCTGGAGCTGGGCAACCAGCACCGCGACCCGAAGCTCTACACCAACGCCACCGGCGCCGCGAACGCCGCGCCCTCGCTGGACATCTTCAACCCCGACACCACTCGCCAGCAGACCGGGCGCATGGTCGCCAGCAGCGATGCCCAGCACCGCATCGACAGCCGCGCCCTGTACATCCAGGACCAGGTGACCCTGAACGAGCAGTGGCAGGTGCTGTTCGGCCTGCGCTACGACCACTTCGACGTGGACAGCCAGAACCGCCTCACCCGCCGCAGCGAGCAGCAGGTGGACGACAGCTTCAGCCCCCGCGTGGGCGTGGTCTGGACGCCGCTGCGCGACCATTCCTTCTACGCCTCCTACAGCAAGACCTACTCGCCGGTGGGCGGCGGCCTGATCGGCGTCACCGCCGGCGCGACCACCAACACCAACGACACCGGCCCGGAACACACCCGCCAGTACGAAGTGGGTGTGAAGAGCGACTGGCTGGAGGACAACCTCAGCACCACCCTGGCCGTCTACGAGATCGAGCTGTACAACCGCCGCACCTCCGACCCGCTGAACCCGGGAAACTTCCTGCTCTCCGGCCTGCAGCGCTCGCGCGGCATCGAGCTGACCGCCAGCGGCCGCCTCCACGGCAACTGGTACCTGCGCGGCGGCATCGGCCTGCAGGACGCGGAGATCGTCAAGGACAACAACGGCCTGGAAGGCAAGCGCATCGGCGACGTGGCCGAGCGCAACGGCAGCCTGTTCCTCAGCTGGAAACCGGAACAGGGCCTGTACGGTGAAACCGGCCTGACCCTGGTGGGCGACCGCTACGCCGACAACGCCAACACCGTGGCGCTGCCGGGCTACGGCCGCTGGGACGCCATGCTCGGCTACCGCCTGGAGCAGTGGGACCTGAAGGCCGCACTGACCAACATCGCCGACAAGACCTACTACGCCACCGCTACCAGCGCCGTGCAGATCATGCCCGGCGACCCGCGCACCCTGATGACCAGCGCGAGCTACAGGTTCTGATCACAGGATCGAGGCCTTGCCCGGCCCGTCGGGTGGGTAGCCCGTAGGATGGGTAGAGCGAAGCGAAACCCATCAGCTCCCAGCACGGAGACGCCTTGGGTGCCGGGCCTTCAGCATGGGTTTTGCGGTGCTCTACCCATCCTACGATTCAGCGGCCGAGGTGGGGTTGGGTCTTGCGCCGTTGGGCCTCGCTGCACTCAGCGCCAACCTACGGCGGGTGACCCCGGGGAGGCTGGCGCCGAGTACGAACCTGGTCCGTAGGATGACGGTGCCTGGGTTGAGCCTTGTACCCGCTCAATCCCTGATCATCACCAGCCGGTCGAGGCCCGATTCCGCGCCCCAGACTTCGCCGATGCGGCCGGAGAGCTGCAGCACGCGGGCGTTGGCCTGGTCGCTGGGGAAGGCGGTGAAGCGCTGGCTGAAGGGATTGAAGCGGAGGATGGCGTTGCTGCTGAAATCGCTGATCCAGATGCGGTCCTGCTCGTCGACGAACATGGCATGGGCGTCGGCCTTGCCGCCGGGCAGGTCCCAGCTGTTCCAGGCGTTGGCCAGCGGGTCGTAGCGGCTGAGCTTGCCGCTGCCGCTTTCACTGACCCAGAGGGTGCCCTTGGAATCGCTCCAGATGCGTTGCGGCCCCTGCTGCGCCTCGGGCGAGGCGATCACCTCGGCATGGCCGGAGCCGGCGTCGATGCGGGCGATGTGCTTGCCGTCGAGGCTGGCGTACCAGATCTCGCCATTGGGGTGGTGGTGATGCCGTAGGGCCCGGCGCCGCCGGGGGCGGGCCAGACCTTGATCTCGCCGTTCTTCGGGTCGAGTCGGCCGTAGTAGCCGTCCTGCCCGGTGAACCAGAGCAGCCCGGCCCTATCGAAGGTGGCGCTGTTGAGGCCGGCGTCGGCGGCGCTGCCCGGCAAGGGGTAGTGCTTGGCGCTGAGGCGGTCCGGGTCGACCTTCACCAGGGCGTTGAGGCCGGCGTCGGTGACCCAGGCCGCGCCGTCCTGGCCGACCACCACGCCGCGCGGGCTGGAGCCGGCGCCGAGGGCGATCTGCTGGCTCTGCCCGGTCATGGGGTCGAGCAGCCCGAGCAGGCCGAGTTTCTGCGCGGTGTACCAGACGCGGCCGTCGGTGGCGGGGGCCACGTCGCGCGGGCCGCTGCCCGGTGGCAGGGGGAAGTACTTCACCTCGGCGGCGAGCACGGTCGTGCTGAGCAGGGCGGCGAACAGGAGCGCAGCAGCGTTGCGGAGCATGGCGACCTCCAGGTCTGGGACACAGACGTATGGACGCCGCCGCGCTCCAAGGGTTCGCCGCGAATTTCCCCGGCGGCTCAGCGCCGCAGCAGCAAGGGACGGATGCCTAGGAAGGCGGGGATGCCCAGGCCGACCCAGGCCAGGGCGTCCCAGAGGCCGTCGCCGAGCAGGGCGCCCACCAGGCCGATGGCGGTGAGCGCCGCCAGCAGCGCGGGCACGGCGAAGGTGCGCTTCAGGTTCATGCCGCCGCCTCCCCACGCTGCCGCGCCGGCGCGCGTCGGCGCACCCACCAGAGGTAGAGCCCGCTGCCGAGGACGATGATGGTCAGCACGTCCAGGGTCGCCCACAGCAGCTGCATGGGCAGGCCGCCGTAGTCGCCGAAGTGCAGCGGCTGGGACATGGCCAGGGCGTCCATGTACCACGGGCGCTCGCCGATGGCGGTGACGGCCAGGGTGCGCGCGTCGATCAGCACCGGCGTCCACAGGTGCGAGGTGAGGTGGCTGCTGCCCTTCATGAACACCGAGTAGTGGTGCTCGCTGGAGAAGCGCGTGCCGGGGAAGGCGATGAAGTCCGGCGCCATGCCCGGCGTCGCCCGGCCGGCGATCTCCAGCAGGCGTGTGGCCGGGGCGCGCTCGGTGAGCGGCGGGGCGTCGCGGTAGGGCTCGACCATGGCGGCCAGGCTCTCGTTGCGCCAGGCGGCGATCACCAGGTCGGCGCAGGCGCTGATCACCCCGGTGACGCCGACCACCAGGGCCCAGGTCAGGGTGACGATGCCGATCAGGTTGTGCAGGTCCAGCCAGCGGGTGCGGGTGGAGCGGTCGCGGCGCACGGTGCCGAACTCCAGGCGGCGCATGAAGGGCGCGTAGAGCACCGCACCGGAGACGATCGCGACCACAAACAGCAGGCCCATGAAGGCCAGCAGCAGCTTGCCCGGCAACCCGGCGAACAGGTCCACGTGCAGGCGCAGCATGGTCATCATGAAGCCGCCGTTGGCCGAGGGCATGGCCACCGGTTCGCCGCTGCGGGCGTCGAGCATGAAGGTGTGCGAGGAATTGGGTTCGGTGCCGGCGGTGGCGGCGGTGATGGCCACCACGCCGTTGGGCTCGTCGTCTTCCCAGCCCAGGTACTGCACCACCTCGCCCTGGCGATGGGCCTCGGCGGCCTGCACCAGTTGCTGCAGGTCGAGGCGCGGCGAGTCCGCCGGCATCTCGCGCAGCACCGGGGCGTCGCCCAGCAGGTGGTCGATCTCGTGGTGGAAGATCAGCGGCAGGCCGGTCAGTGCCAGGAGCAGCAGGAAGGCCGTGCAGATCAGGCTGGTCCAGGTGTGGACGAAGGACCAGCGGCGGATGGTGGTTGATTTCATGAGTCTGTCCAAAAGCCGAAGGCCGCCCAGCGGGCGGCCTCGGTGGCGCGTGGTGTACGACTTAGTGGCTTACCACTTGTAGGTGGCGCTGGCGACGACGCTGCGCTCGTCACCGTAGTAGCAGTAGTAGGCATCGCAGGTGGAGAGGTAGTCCTTGTCCAGCAGGTTGGTGGCGTTGAGCGCTACCGACGCACCGTTCAGGCTGCTGTCCAGGCGGCCGAGGTCGTAGTGCACGGCGGCATCGAACACGGTGTAGGACTTGGCGAAGCCGAGCTCGGAGTTGGCCTGGTCACCGAAGGTGTTGCCGGTGTAGCGGGCGCCGGCGGCGATGCCGAAGCCGTCGAGCACGCCGTTGTGCCAGGTGAAGTCGGCCCACAGCGAGGCCTGGCGGTTGGGCATCAGCTGCAGGCGCTTGCCCTTGTACTCGCCGTCCTGCACCTCGGACTTCGCCTGGGTGTAGGAGGCGATCAGCTTCAGGCTTTCGGTGACGTTGCCCACCGCTTCCAGCTCCAGGCCCTTGACCTTCACTTCGCCGTCCTGGCTGGTGACCGGCGTGCCGTTGATGCGATTGGTGACCGACACGTTTTGCTGGGTCAGGTCATAGACGGCGGCGGTCAGCAGGATGTCGCTGCCCGGCGGCTGGTACTTGATGCCCAGCTCCCACTGCTTGCCTTCGGTCGGTTTGAAGGAATCGGTCGGCGATGCCGTGGCGTTGCTGGTGGGCTGGAAGGACTCGGCGTACGACAGGTAGGGCGTGAAGCCGGAGTCGAACACGTAGCTGAGGGCGGCGTTACCGCTGAAGGCCTTGTCGCGCTCGGTGTTGGTGGCATCGCTCTGGTTGAGGAAGGTGGTGCCGGTGTGCACCCAGTCCTCACGGCCGCCGAGGGTCAGGCGCCACTGGTCGAGGGCCATCTGGTCCTGGACGTAGAGGCCGGTCTGGTTGGTCTTCTGGTTGTAGTCGTAGTACGCCAGCGAACGCGGAGGGCGGACGATCGGCTGGCCGGAGACCGGGTTGTTGACGTTGATGTCCGGCGGGGCGTAGCCGTTGAAGGCGGTACCGAAGACCGACATGTAGTCGGTCTCGATGCGCTGGTGATCGAGGCCGAGCAGCAGGGTGTGATCGATGCCGCCGGTGGCGAAGTCGGCCTGGAAGTTGTTGTCCACCGCGAACTGGCTGATGTCCTCATCGGTGTTGGTGCTGTTGCGACCAACATTGCCGTTGGCGTCGACCACGTAGCCGAAGCCGGCGAGCGATGGGATGTAGCTGTTGACGGTGACGGTCTGGAACGACAGCTCGGACTTGGTGTAGCGCAGGTTCTGGCGGAACTGCCAGACATCGTTGAAGCGATGTTCGAAGGCATAGCCCAGCGCATAGTAGGTGCGGTCGTAGAAGTCGTAGTCCGGGTCACCCAGGTTCTTGTGGTGGGAGATCTTGCCGAACGGCATATCGATCTTGGTGCCCTGGATCGGACGGAACTGGCTGGTGGTGCCGGTATCGTCGCGGGTGAACTGCGACAGCAGGGTGAGGCTGGTGTCGGGGTCGATGTTCCAGGTCAGGCTGGGGGCGATGTTGTAGCGCTTGTTATCGACATGGTCGATCTGCGTACCGCTGTCGCGTACCACGCCGCTCAGGCCGTAGAGGAACTGGCCCTGCTCGTCGATCTTGCCGGTGCTGGCGAAGTTGATCTGGCGATGGTTGTCGCTTCCGTACTGCACTTCGATCTCGTGGCGGGTCTCGGCGCTCGGGCGACGGCTGACCATGTCCAGCAGGCCTCCGGGCGGGGTCTGGCCGTATACGGAGGAAGCCGGGCCACGCAGCAGGGCCAGGCGGTCCAGATTCCAGGTTTCCGGTTTCGGGTTGGCGTAGACGCCGCGCGGCAGCGGCAGGCCATCGAGGAAGTGGGTCGGCTCGAAGCCGCGCACGCGCATCCAGTCGTAGCGGGTGTCGCTGCCGAAGCTGGCGGAGACGATGCCGGGCATGTATTTCACCGTGTCGTCGAGGCTGTGGACGCTGCGGTCCTGCATCTGCTCGCGGGTGGCGACGGAAATCGAACGCGGGGCTTCGGCCAGAGCGGTATCCGTTTTGGTGCCAGCGGCGGTGCGTTTGGCCAGGTAGCCGGTAGTGGGGCCCCAGGCGCTTTCGCCAACACCGGCGGCGTCGATATTGGTGGCCGGCAGAGCCAGGCCGGTATCGGCTACGGGCTCCAGGCTGAAGGTGCCCGAGGGGCTTTTCACCAGTTGCAGGCCGCTGCCGTTAAGGGCGGCGTTGAGTGCGGCGACCGGCGAGTATTCGCCTTGCACCGGCTGGGCGGTTTTACCGGCGGTCAGCGATGGGTCGATGCTCAGGACGATGCCGGCTTCGCTGGCGATGCGGCTCAGGGTGCTGGCCATGGGCGCGGCGGGCAGCTGGTACTGCTGGGTATCGGCGCTGGCCTGGGTGGACAGGCTACCCAGGACGATGGCGGCGGCGAGCAGGCTGGGGCGGAAGGCAAACGTCATTGCGAACGACTCCTGATAGGAAATAAGTCTCAATGACCTGTTGCCGGATCAGGATAGAAAAGTGATAGGGGCCCTGCGAAATATTTTTCGGATGTCCGCCGGATGGCGGTTTTCCCGGGCCGGAGCCCGGGTTGAAGCGCTATTTCTCGGCGGGCACCACGCGGGTCCACCAGCCGGTGTGGCGTTCGATGCGCACGGGCAGGCTGGGGGGTAGGGCGTCCAGGGCGAGGTCGCTGTTGCGCAGGGGGAAGCTGCCGCTGATGCGCAGGTCGGCGATTTCCGGGGCGACGCCCAGGTAGCCGCTGCGGTATTCGCCCAACTGCTCCAGCAGGTCGGCGAGGCGGGCGTTTTCCACCACCAGCATGCCGTGCACCCAGGCGTCGGCGCCCACGGCGGCGGGCTGGCTGGCCTCCAGTTGGGTGCGGCGCATGAGCACCTGCTGGCCTTCCTTGATGATGCGTTCGTCGTCGGTCTGGGCCGGGTGGGCGGCGACCGCCGATTGCAGGACGACCAGGCGCGTGCCGTCTTTCTCGGCGCGTACCAGGAAGCGGGTGCCGAGGGCGCGCAGGTCACCGTTCTCGGTGCCGACCACGAAGGGGCGCGGGTCGCCGTGGGCGGTTTCGACGAGGATCTCGCCGCTGCGCAGGCGGATGCGGCGCTGGGCCGGGTCGAACTCGATGTCCAGGGCACTGCGGCTGTTGAGGCGAACGTGGGTGCTGTCGGGCAGCAGCAGGTCGCGTTGTTCGCCGCTGGCGGTGACTTCGTCGGCCAGCCAGTCGTTCAGTGGGCGCTGCTGGTTGGCCAGGCCCAGGGCCAGGGCGCCGACCAGCACCAGGCCGAGCAGGCCGCCGCTGCGGCGCATGCGGCGCGGCGAGCGCAGCAGGGCTCGGCGGGCCGGGGCGCTGCCGGCGGCGATGAATTGCTGGTCGAGCCCGGCCAGTTGCGCCCAGGCGCGGGCGTGCTCGGCATTGGCGGCGTGCCAGTGGAGAAACTCCGCCTGCTCGCCGGCACTGGCGTCGCCCGAGCCCAGGCACAGCTGCCAGTGGATGGCTTCGTCGAGAACCTGTGAGGAAACCGGGGCGCGATTCACGTCGGCTCACCGTAGAGCGCGATGTAGCACTGGCGCAGGCCCTGGGCGAGGTACTGGCGCACGCGCGGCACGGAGACGCCCAGGCGCTCAGCGATTTCGGCGTGGCCCAGGCCGTCGACACGGTTGTAGAGGAAGGCGGCGCGGGCCTTGCTGGATAGCGTGCCCAGCAGGCGGTCGATCTCGCGCAGGGCTTCGAGGATCAGCGCCTGTTCTTCCAGGTCCGGGTGCACGGCTTCGGGCACCAGGGCCAGCTCGTCGAGGTAGGCGCGTTCCAGGGCGCTGCGGCGGAAGTGGTCCACCAGCAGGCCACGGGCAATGGTGGTGAGCAGGGCACGGGGCTCGCGCACCTGGTGCAGGTCGGGCTTGCCGAGGATGCGCACGAAGGCGTCCTGGCTGAGGTCTTCCGCCCGATGGGGGCAGCTCAGGCTGCGCCTCAGCCAGCCGAGCAGCCAGTCGCGATGGTCGCGATAGAGCGCGCCCGCCAGAGCATGGTTCGTGGTTTCCCCAAGCGACACTGCAACCTCCGCCGCTCGAAGCTGGCTGGTAGGAAATAGATCGAGAATGATTCGCAATTATGCCCATGCTGGCCACGGGCCGCAATCGCAGGCCGTCGGTTGGCGACGACCGTTCGCGGTGGGATCAGAGGCCGGGTTGCTGCTGCCGGCGTTGCCAGCGGGTCAGGGCGGCGGCGAGGGCGGCGGGGCTGCCAAGGCCCTGTTGGCGGGCGCGGCTGAAGAGGATCAGGGCCATTTCGGCGGTGGCCAGGGCGTCGGCGCTGGCGTGGTGGCGCTGCTGCACCTGCAGGCCGAAATACTCGGCCCATTGGTCCAGCCCGCCGTTGCGGATGCCGGCGTCGGGGCACAGCAGCGGGGCCAGTTCGGCGACGTCGAGGAAGGGGTGCTGCAGGCGGTGGCCGAGGTCACGCCGGAGGGCGCGGGCGAGCATGCGCTGGTCGAAGGGGGCGTGGAAGGCCAGCAGCGGGCTGTCGCCGAGGTATTCCATGAAGGCCAGCAGGGCTTCGGCGGGCTCCACGCCTTCTGCCGACTCGCTGGGGGCGATGCCGTGGATCAGCACGCTGGGGCTGACACGGCCGGTTTCGCGGTGCAGGGTGGCTTCGAACTGGTGGCCGAGGTCGATGGCGCCGTTCTCGATGCTCACCGCACCGATGGACAGCACCAGGTCGCGGCTCATGTTCAGGCCGCTGGTTTCCAGGTCGAGCACCACGAAGCGCTGTTCGTGCAGGGGGCCGTCGCCCAGCCCGCTTGGCACTGCCAACTGTTCCCGGCGGCGCTGCTGGTTGTCGGTGAGTTCCGGGCGGTGGCGCCGGGTGAGCCAGGCGAGGGCGTTCATAGCTGATAGCGCAGCGCGAGGCTGGCCTGCAGGCGCTGGGCCTGGCGGAAGGACTCACGGAGGATGCGCCGGTCCAGGTGGTTGAGGCTGTCCGGGTCGAGGCGGTTGGAGAAGGGCAGCCCCTGGCGGGCCTGTTGCTGGTGCTGCTGCATGCGGGTCTGCTGGATGAAGTGGTAGGCCTCCTCGAAGGCGGCGCCGTCCTGGGCGTCGATCACTTCGTGGGCGACCAGTTGGCGCAGGCGTTCGAGGGTGTTGCAGCTGTCGATGCCGTGGGCCAGGGCCAGCAGGCGCGCGCCGTCGACGAAGGGGGTGAGGCCCTGGACCTTGAGGTCGAGGGTGTCTTTCTCGGCGCCCTTGCGGGCCACCACGAAATCGCGGAAGCGGCCCACGGGCGGGCGCTGGCGCAGGGCGTTGTCGGCCATCAGGCGCTGGAACAGACGGTTGTCGGCGACCTGGGCGAGCACCTCGCGGCGCAGTTGCTCGCAGCTCTCGCGGTCACCCCAGACGGTGCGCAGGTCGAAGTAGATGCTCGAGCCCAGCAGGCTTTCCGGCGTGGCTTCGCGGATGAAACCGGCGAAGCGGCGGCTCCATTCCTGGCGCGACAGGCACAGCTCGGGGTTGCTGGCCATGATGCGCCCCCGGCACAGCTCGAAGCCGCATGTGGCCAGGTCCTGGTTGATGCGTTCGGCCAGGGGCAGCAGGCGCCCACGGATGGCGGCGGCTTCGGCGGCGTCGCGGGCCTCGAAGAGGATGCCGTTGTCCTGGTCGGTGTGCAGGGTCTGCTCGCGGCGGCCTTCGCTGCCGAAGCACAGCCAGGTGAAGGGCAGGCCGGGGTCGCCCAGGGCTTCGATGGCCAGCTCGATGACCCGGCACACGGTGTGGTCGTTGAGCAGGGTGATGATGTGGGTGATCTGGGTGGAGCTGGCGCCGTGGGCGAGCATGCTGTCCACCAGGCGCTGGATGTCGTTGCGCAGGGCGGCGAGGGTTTCCACCCGGCCGGCGTGGCGGATGGTGCGCGCCAGGTGCACCAGGTCGACGCGTTGCAGGGAAAACAGGTCGCGCTCGGAGACCACGCCGCGCAGGCGGCCGTCGTCCACCACGCAGACGTGGGCGATGTGGCGCTCGGTCATGGCGATGGCGGCGTCGAAGGCGCTGGCGTCCGGGGGCAGGTGGAAAGGCTCCTGGGTCATCAGCTCGGCGATGCTCTGGCCGAGGTCGGCGCAGGCGTCGGCGATCACCCGGCGCAGGTCGCGCAGGGTGAAGATGCCCTGGGGCCGCTGCTGCTCGTCGACGATGACGATGCTGCCCACCTGGTTCTCGTGCATCAGCCGCACCGCGTCGCGCAGGGGCATCTGCGGCGGGCAGGCGATGGGCTGGCGCACGGCGAGGTCGATCAGGCGGGTGTCGAGGGAGTACTGGGCGCCGAGGGTTTCCACCGCGCGCAGCTGCACCTGCTGGTTGACCTGGTCGAGCAGGCTGCTGACGCCGCGCAGGGCGAAGTCGCGGAAGGGGCCGGAGAGGGCGAACAGGCGCACGAACGCCGGCTTGGCCAGGAGCAGGCAGAAGGTGTCTTCACCGGCCAGGTGCTCGGTGCGGGTAGCGCGTTCGCCGAGCAGGGCGGCGAGGGGGAAGCACTCGCCGCCGGCGATCTCGAAGGTGGTTTCGGTGCCGCGCTTGGCCGAATGCGGGCGCTCGCCGACGACTCGGCCCTGCTTGACGATATAGAAGTGCTCCACCGGCCCGTCGCTGGGCTTGATGATGGATTCCCCACGCCCGTAGAAACGCAGCAGGCAGTTCTCCACCAGGTAGGCCAGGTGGGCGCTTTCCATCTGGTTGAAGGGGGGGAATTTCTGCAGGAATTCCATGGTGCCATGGACGTTCTGCATCACCGCCAGCTTGCCCGCCTGGGCGAAGGCGTCCGTCGTGCTCATGCTGTGGGTTCCACGGCTCTCTTGTTGTGGGGTGCATGGTCGGTGGCTGCAGCGGTGCTGCACATTGGACGTAAGTATAGAGAGGCCGCCGGCGCCTACCGGTCGCTCGGTCGCCAAGGCCGGGGCTGTCTGGACCGGGGTTTTGCGTGCGTGCCGTCGCGTTGGTCGTTTTTCGTACCGTTCGGCGGGGGTGCAGGAACTCTTATGTTCATCCGCTATCACACAGGCGTAATCCCGCGCATTCCGGTTTTGTGTGGAGCAGCGCGCCTGCAACGGCCGCTACGAGGTGAAGTCCATGAGCTACGGTGACTTGCTGAGCCAGGAGGAGATGAAGGCCCTCGATGAGCTCGTGCGCGTGCCCAACGCCCAGCCCAGCGTCCTGCTGGTGGACGGCGACGAGGCGGCGCGTGACGCCCTGGCCGAGCGGTTGCTGGCCCAGGGCATCGTCTGCACCACCGCCGGCAGCGCCGAGCAGGCACTGGCGCTGCTGCTGGCGCGGCCCTCCATCGACCTGCTGGTGACCGAGCTGCACCTGCCCTGCGGCGGCGGCCTGGAGCTGGTCCGCGAGGTTCGCCAATCGGCACGTGCCGACCTGCCGGTGATCATCACCAGCGGTGACGCCGATGTGCAGGACGCTATCGAGGCCATGCGCCTGAAGGTGCTCGATTTCCTGCTCAAGCCCGTGGATATCAGCCGCCTGGTTACGCTGGTGCGCAACGAGCTGGGGGCTCCGCCGGCGAAGAGCCCGCCGGTGAGGGCGAGGCAAGGCAAGGCCGAAATCCTTGCGCTGAAAAGCGCCTGAAGCCGCCGCGAGGCGGCTTTTCATTTCCTCCCTCCGTTCATCAAGGTGCTGGTTGGCCTGGTATTCGCCGGCCTGATGCAGGCCTGCGCCTGCTTGTGGGTGATCGCTTTCTGAGCAAAATAGTTAGACCGGTCTATATAAAAAGGCCGGCCATTTTCTTCAGGAGGACGTGTCATGAGTGAGAATCCGCGTTTGCTGGAAAGACTCGAGGCGGTGATCCGCGCCACCCCCTTCGCTGCGCTGATGGGCGCGCGCGTCAATGCGCTGGGCGATGGCGTCGTCGAGTTGGAAGTCGACGTGAAGCCGGAGGTGATGCACCAGCACCATGGCTTCGTGCATGGCGCAGTGGTCGGCTTCATGGCCGACAGCGCCTGCGCCTGGGCGGCGGCCTCGGTGGCGGGGGACGTGGTGACCTCGGAGTACAAACTCAACCTGCTGGCGCCGGCGGTGGGTGAGCGGTTGCTGGCCCGGGGGCGGGTGCTGAAGGCATCGAGCCGGTCCCTGGCCACCTTCGCCGAGGTCTTCGCGATCAGGAATGGCGAAGAGAAACTGGTGGCGGTGGCCCTGGCCAGCGTGGCCAAGGTCGGTGGCGAGGGTGGGCGCTGATGGATATCGGAACGCCTCCCGGCTTCGAGCCGCTGTTCCGCAGCAGCCCCTTCCTCGATCTGCTGGGCCCGCTGTATTCCCGGCGCGACGAGGAGGGCGGCCTGGTCATCGCGGCGCGCATCCAGCAGAAGCACTGCAACCTGCGGGGCACCGCCCATGGTGGTTTGCTCTGCACCCTGGCGGATGTCGCGCTGGGCTACTCCACGGCCTTCTCACAGGAGCCGCCCCTGGCGATGGCCACGGTGAACCTGAGCCTGGACTTCTGCGGGGCGGCACGCCTGGGCGACCTGGTGGAGGTGCGCACGGCGATCCACAAGATTGGCCAGCGCCTGGCCTTCGCCAGTGCCGACCTGAGCAGCAGCGGGCACCCCGTGGCCCGCGCCAGCGCTGTGTTTCATATTCCCTGAAGCTCGGGCATGCTTTGCGCGCGCCGGGGGACCGGCGCGCGTCACTGCCCTGGAGAGGTTCCCTTGCCGAAGAAATCCAACGCTGCCGATCGCGTCGTGCGCGCCACCGCTTCACTGCTGGCGAGCAAGGGCTATTTCGGCACCGCCCTGGGCGACATCATCGCGCGCTCGGAAACGCCCAAGGGTTCGCTCTATCACTACTTCCCCGATGGCAAGCCGGAGATCGTCGGCGCGGCCATCGACTTCGTCGCCAGCGAGGTGCGTGCGCATCTCGAACAGGCCGCAAGCCGGGCGCCCCATGCCCGCAACGCCCTGCTGGGGTTCACCGCCACACTGCGCGGTTGGCTGGAGGCGTCGGGCTACGCCGAGTCCTGCCCGATCTTCGCCACCACCTTGAGCATCGACGATGAGCTGAACGGCGTTCACCAGCGTTGCGGCGCCGCGCTGGATGGCTGGCACGGCGTGTTCGAGCAGGCGCTGGGCGCGGACGGTGTGCCGGCGGCTGTCGCCGAGAGCCGTGCCTGGTTGCTGATCGCCGCCCTGGAAGGCGCGCTGGGTGTGGCCCGGGTGCAGCGTTCGCTGCGGCCGCTGCAATTGATCGAGGCGGAGCTGCTGCCCTTGTTGCCGGGATGAAGGGCTTTTCACAGGCATGAAAAAACCGCCCCGAGGGGCGGTTTTTTGTGGAGCCCGGCTTACAGGCCGTTCTTCGCCTTGAACTCGCGGCGACGACGGTGCAGGACCGGCTCGGTGTAGCCGTTGGGCTGCTTGGTGCCTTCGACCACCAGTTCGACCGCGGCCTGGAAGGCTACGTTGTCGTCGAAGTTGGGGGCCAGCGGGCGGTACAGCGGGTCGTTGGCGTTCTGACGGTCAACCACCGGGGCCATACGCTTGAGGCTGGCGAGGATCTGCTCCTCGGTGACCACGTTGTGGCGCAGCCAGTTGGCCAGCAGCTGGCTGGAGATACGCAGGGTGGCGCGGTCTTCCATCAGGCCGACATCGTTGATGTCCGGCACCTTGGAGCAGCCGACGCCCTGGTCGATCCAGCGCACTACATAGCCGAGGATGCCCTGGGCGTTGTTGTCCAGTTCGTTCTGGATCTCGTCAGCGGTCCAGTTGGTGTTGGGCGCCAGCGGGATGGTAAGGATGTCGTCCACCGAGGCGGGCGTGCGCTTGGCCAGTTCGGCCTGACGGGCGAACACGTCGACCTTGTGGTAGTGCAGGGCGTGCAGGGTGGCGGCGGTCGGCGACGGCACCCAGGCGGTGTTGGCGCCGGCCAGCGGGTGGCCGATCTTCTGCTCGAGCATGCCGGCCATCAGGTCGGGCATGGCCCACATGCCCTTGCCGATCTGGGCGCGGCCTTGCAGGCCGGTGGCCAGGCCGATGTCGACGTTGTTGTTTTCGTAGGCGCCGATCCACTTCTCGCTCTTCATGGCGGCCTTGCGCACAACGGCGCCAGCTTCCATGGAGGTGTGGATTTCGTCACCGGTGCGGTCGAGGAAGCCGGTGTTGATGAAGACCACGCGCTCGCTGGCGGCCTTGATGCACGCCTTGAGGTTGATGGTGGTACGGCGCTCTTCGTCCATGATGCCGACCTTCAGGGTGTTGCGCGGCATGCCGAGCACATCCTCGACGCGGCTGAAGATTTCAGCGGCGAAGGCGACTTCTTCCGGACCGTGCATCTTCGGCTTGACGATGTAGACCGAGCCGGTGCGGGTGTTCTTGCGGCTGGTGTTGCCGTTGAGGTTGTGCAGGGCGATCAGGCTGGTGAACAGCGCGTCCTGGATGCCTTCCGGGATCTCGTTGCCGGCGGCGTCGAGAATGGCCGGGTTGGTCATCAGGTGACCGACGTTGCGCACGAACAGCAGGCTGCGGCCGTGCAGGGTCAGCTCGGAACCGTCGGCCTTGGTGTAGACGCGGTCGGGGTTCATGGTGCGGGTGAAGGTCGCGCCGCCCTTGGACATGCTCTCGGCCAGGTCGCCTTTCATCAGGCCCAGCCAGTTGCGGTAGACCACGGTCTTGTCGTCGGCGTCGACGGCGGCAACGGAGTCTTCGCAATCCATGATGGTGGTCAGGGCGGCTTCCATCAGCACGTCCTTGACGCCAGCGGCATCGGTCTTGCCGATGGGGCTATTGGCGTCGATCTGGATTTCGAAGTGCAGGCCGTTGTGCTTCAGCAGCAGGGCTTGCGGGGCTGCGGCATCACCCTGGAAGGCGATGAACTGGGCAGCGTCCTTGAGGCCGGTCGCGGTGCCGTCCTTCAGGGTCACGGCGAAGGCGCCGTCCTTGATGGCGTAGGCGGTGGCGTCGACGTGGGAGCCGTCGTGCAGCGGGGCGGCTTCGTCGAGGAAGGCGCGGGCGAAGGCGATGACCTTGTCACCACGGACCTTGTTGTAGCCCTTGCCCTTCTCGGCGCCGTTCTCTTCGCTGATCACGTCGGTGCCGTAGAGCGCGTCGTACAGCGAACCCCAGCGGGCGTTGGCGGCGTTCAGCGCGAAGCGGGCGTTCATCACCGGTACGACCAGCTGCGGGCCGGCCATGCGGGCGATTTCTTCGTCGACGTTGGTGGTGGTGGCATGGAAGTCGGCCGGCTCGGGGAGCAGGTAGCCGATTTCCTGAAGGAAGGTCTTGTAGGCCACGGCATCGTGGGCCTGGCCGGCGCGCGCCTGGTGCCAGGCATCGATCTGCGCCTGGAGTTCGTCGCGCTTGGCGAGCAGGGCTTTGTTCTTGGGCGCCAGGTCATTGATGACCGCTTCGGCTCCGGCCCAGAACTTATCGGCGCTGAGGCCGGTTCCGGGGATGGCTTCGTTATTCACGAAGTCGAACAGGACTCTGGCGACCTGCAGGCCACCGACTTGAACGCGCTCAGTCATTGCTTGCCTCACTCTGCTCAATATCCGCTTCGGACCATGCTCCAGTGCTTGTAGTCCGAGCCGCGGCATACTACATGAACCCGTCGTAAAAATCATGGGCGTGCGTCGCTATGCGACCGGAAAACGCCTTACAGTCACAGCGGGGGCAGAATGTTCTCAAAAAACTGGGTGATTGTTCCAGATAAATCTTAAAAACGTACACGATTTCTGAAAAACCGTGCCTGCGACCCAGCGCCGCAGGCTGTGAAGGTAGATTTCGGGACTACATCCAGCTCTTTTCTATACTCCTCCCACTACAAAAAACGGAGTTCCACCATGGCTGTGCATGCCGCAACCGCTGCCGATATCGATGAGCTCGCCGCACTCTTTTCCGGCTACCTGGATTTCTACGAAGTGCCGCGCCCCCTGGGCGAGGTGCGTGATTTTCTCGGCGACCGCCTGGCGCGCGGCGATTCGGTGCTGTTCATCGCGCGTAGCCTGGAGGGCAGGGCGCAAGGGTTCGTGCAGCTCTACCCCTTCATGTCGTCCCTGGCCCTGGCGCCGGCCTGGTTGCTCAGCGACCTGTACGTCGCCCCCGATGCCCGCCGGCAAGGCGTGGGCGAAGCGCTGATGAACGCGGCGCGTGCCCATGGCGAGGCCACCGGTGCCTGCGGCCTGCAGCTGGAGACGGCGAAGACCAACCTGGCCGGCCAGGCCCTGTACGAGCGCCTGGGCTACGTGCGTGACCAGGTGTACCTGACCTATTGGCTGAGCCTCGCCTGAGGCGGCCCCACTTAAGGCAAGGAGTAGAACGTGGACCATCTGGTACTGACGGTAATCGCCCCGGACCAGCCCGGGTTGGTGGAACGGGTCGCCCAGTGCATCGCCGCCCATGGCGGCAACTGGCTGGAAAGCCGCATGTCACGCATGGCCGGTCAGTTCGCCGGCATCCTGAGGGTGGCGGTGCCGGCCGAGGGTTATGACGAACTGGTGGAAGGGCTGCAGGGCCTGGCCACCCATGGCATCCGGGTGATGCTGGCGGAAAGCGGCATCGAGCCTTCCTGCACCTGGAAGCCGATCCTGCTGGACCTGGTGGGGAACGACCGCCCCGGCATCGTCCGCGACATCACCCGGCTGCTGTCCGAGGAGGGGGTGAACCTGGAGCGCCTGGTGACCGAGGTGAAGCCCGCGCCCATGAGCAGCGAGCCGCTGTTCCATGCCGAAGCGTTGCTGGCGGTGCCGCTGACGCTTTCGCTGGATGTGCTGCAGAGGCGCCTGGAGACCCTGGCCGACGACCTGATGGTGGAACTCAACCTGCAGCCCCAGGCGTCCTGAGCCGCTATCCCCGGAAAACCTGGGCAAGCCTGTGGATAACCTGGGGAGCGTAACGGCTGCGCCACGCGGGGCGGGCCTTTCCGCTACCTGGGTGAAAAACGAGCTAAATCAGCGGCTTGTGCACAAAGGGCGGGGATGGAGCTGTGGATAACCTTGGGAGAAACGGCTACAGGCCTCGCGTTGCGTGGCCTGTAGCCGATCGTTCGTTTTCTGCTCAGCCGATGTTGCGGCGCAGGGTGAACCAGGCGTCGACGCTGTAGACGAGCAGGCCGGCCCAGATGAAACAGAAGGCGATGAGCTTGTTCGGGTCGAAGTGCTCGCCGTAGAGGAAGATGGCCTGCAGCATCACCAAGGTCGGCGCCAGGTACTGGAGGAAGCCCAGGGTGGTGTAGGGCAGGTGGCGGGCGGCGGCGTTGAAGCACACCAGCGGTACCAGGGTGATGGGGCCGGCGGCCATCAGCCAGAAGGCTTCGGGCGTGCTCCAGAACGCCACCTGGCTGGTCTGCGCCACCGGGTGCAGGGCCAGCCAGCCCAGCGCGATAGGCAGCAGCAGCCAGGTTTCCACCACCAGCCCGGGCAGCGCCGCTACAGGCGCCTGCTTGCGGATCAGCCCGTAGAAGCCGAAGGTCAGCGCCAGGGTCAGCGACACCCAGGGCAGGCTGCCCACTTGCCAGATTTGCTGCGCCACGCCCGCGGTCGCCAGGCCCACGGCGAGCCATTGCAGGCGACGCAGGCGCTCGCCGAGCAGCAGCATTCCCAGCAGCACGTTCACCAGCGGGTTGATGTAGTAGCCCAGGCTGGCTTCGAGCATGCGCCCGTTGTTCACCGCCCAGACGTAGACCAGCCAGTTGGAGGCGATCAGCACGCCGCTGGCGGCGAGGATGCCGAAGCGTTTCGGGTTGGCCCGCAGCTCACGCAGCCAGCCGGGGTGCTTCCACACCAGCAGCAGGAGGGCGCCGAACACGGCGGACCAGACCGCGCGATGGACGATGATCTCCAGGGCAGGGACGGCCTGGATGGCTTTGAAGTAGATGGGGAACAGGCCCCAGATGATGTAGGCGGTCAGGCCGAGGATGTACCCGCGACGCGGGTTGGCGGTGGCCATGCAAGGTCCTTGCTTAGGTCGCTAACGAAAGGTCCGACATTCTAGAGGCCGCCTGGCCGACTTGTCTGTGTGTTCAGGATCTTCCGGCAGGCACCCGTCGAAACGGGCGTAAGAAATACGTTACGCCGCGTTCCGCTCTCGTTCGCAGGGGCTAGAAGAGCCGCAACGGCTCTTCGTCCATCGCCGCCAGCTGCTCGCGCAGGATCAGCACCTGGTCGCCCCAGTAACGCTCGCTGCCGAACCAGGGGAAGCTCATGGGGAAGGCCGGGTCGTCCCAGCGCCGTGCCAGCCAGGCGCTGTAGTGCATCAGGCGCAGGGCCCGGAGGGCTTCGATGAGGGGCAGCTCGCGCGGGTCGAAATCGTGGAATTCCTGGTAGCCGTCCACCAGCTCTGAGAGCTGCGTCAGGCGTTCGTGGCGCTCGCCGGCCAGCATCATCCACAGGTCCTGTACCGCCGGGCCCATGCGGCAGTCGTCGAGGTCGACCATGTGGAAGGTTTCATCACGGCACAGCAGGTTGCCGGGGTGGCAGTCGCCATGCAGGCGGATGGCGTTGTAGCGCACCTCGCCGAAGCGCTGGTCGAGGCGCTTGAGCAGGTCGCGGGCGACGGACTCATAGGCCGGGAGCAGGCTCTTGGGCACGAAGCCGCCCTCCAGCAGGGTGTGCAGCGAGTCGTGGCCGAAGGCCTGGACGGTCTGGGTCTCGCGGTGCTCGAAGGGGCGCACGGCACCCACCGCATGCAGGCGGCCGAGCAGCTGGCCGAGGCGGTAGAGCTGGTCCATGTTGCCGGGCTCGGGGGCGCGGCCGCCGCGACGGGGGAACAGGGCGAAGCGGAAGCCGGCGTGTTCGAACAGGGTCTCGCCATCCCGGGAGAGCGGGGCGACCACCGGGACTTCATGTTCGGCGAGCTCGGCGCTGAAGGCGTGCTCTTCGCGGATCGCGGCGTCGGTCCAGCGTTGCGGGCGATAGAACTTGGCGATCAGCGGCTGCTCGTCCTCGATGCCGACCTGGTAGACGCGGTTCTCGTAGCTGTTCAGGGCCAGCACGCGGGCGTCACTGAGGTAGCCCAGGCTCTCCACTGCATCGAGCACCAGGTCGGGGGTCAGTTCGGCGAAGGGATGGGACATGGGTGGCTCCGATGGATTGGGCGGCAAGTCTAGCGCCAATGGCACCAGCGGGGCGGTCTATCTATAAGGAGCGCATCTCAGAGCGGGGTGCCGAGCAGAACCTGGCTGGGGGAGAACTGGGCGCGGGCCATGCTGCCGGGCTGCAGGCCATCGGCCTTGAGTTGCTGGGCTTCGGCCAGGGCACACAGGGTCTGGCCGCTGGCCAGGGTGATGCGCACTTCGCTGGGGCCTTCGTCATCGGGCAGGATCGCTTCGATGCGGCCTTCCAGGGCGTTCATCTGCGGGTCGGGCGTAGCGCCCAGGGGCTGTACGCTGAGCCAGCCGGCCTTCATCAGGGCGATCACGCCGCCGCCGGGGGCAAGCTCCAGTTTTTCGCTGCTGTCATGGGTGATCTGCGCGCGCATGCTCGCACCACCGGGGAGTTCGATCTCCACTACGTCGTTGCGACCCTGGGCGTGCAGCGCAACGACCTTGCCGCTGAGCTGGTTGCGGGCGCTGGTGCGCAGCATCAGGCGGCCGAGGCGCTCTAGGTCCTGCTCGCTTTCGGCGCTTTCCAGCAGACGCGCCTGCAGGCTTTCCATGCGCTTGAACAGGGCCAGCAGGCGCTCGCCCTCGGCTGACAGGCGTGCACCACCGCCGCCCTTGCCGCCGACGCTGCGCTCGACCAGGGGCTTCTCGGAAAGGTTGTTGAGTTCGTCGATGGCGTCCCACGCGGCCTTGTAGCTCAGCCCTGCGGCCTTGGCGGCGCGGGTGATCGAGCCCTGCACGCCGATCTGCTCCAGCAGGGCCATGCGCTGCGGGCGGCGGGTCAGTTGCTGGGTCAGGGGCGTGAGCTGGCTCATGGCGGATAACTGCTGGTGACTATGGCGCAGCAGGCTGAGTGAGTCAGACGCTTCAGTCAAGCACTCAGGGCGTGCTGCCGGGTTTGGGCGTGCGGGCCAGGCAATAGATGTCGACCCGTGCGGCGCCGGCGCGTTTCAGCAACTGGGCGAGGTATTGCGCGGTGGTGCCGGTGGTCAGCACGTCATCCACCAGGGCCAGGTGCAGCCCGCTCGGCGCGGCGTGCCTGGCGAGCTGGAAGGCGCCGCGCAGGTTGCGCTTGCGGGTGGCGGCGTCCAGGCCTTGCTGGGCGGGGGTGTCGAGGGCGCGGAGTAGCCAGTCGTCGTGCACGGGCAGGCGCAGTTGACGGCCAAGCCAGTCGGCGATCATCTGCGCCTGGTTGAAGCCGCGCTGGCGTTGGCGCCGGGCGGCCAGCGGCACCGCGAGCAGGGCATCGGGGCGGGGTTCACCTGCGGCCTGGGTCCGTTGCAGGTGGTTGGCCAGCAGCTCCGCCAACAGGCGCCCCAGCGGCCATTGGGCCTGGTGCTTGAAGCGGGTGATGAGGCTGTCTACCGGGAAGTCATAGCGCCAGGCGATGTGGGCGGCATCGAAGGCGGGTGGGCGCTTCAGGCATTCGCCACACACCAGGCCGTGGGCGGGGAGGGGCAGGGCACAGACGCTGCAGCAGCCGTCCAGCCAGGGGAGGTCGCCTTCGCAGCCGGGGCAGATGGGCAAGGTGCCGCCGCTCGCCCACGCGCCGCATAGCGCGCAGGTCGGGGATGGGGTGACGAGGTGGCGCAGCAGGTGGACGATCCTGTCCATGGCGCCCCTCCGTGGGCGAGATCAGTGGATCAGCCAGCTCATGACGACCAGGCCGAGGAAGATGAGGATCAGGCCGCTGATGATGCCCTTTCGCAGCAATGCGCGTACGCCGCTGAACAGCAGGAGCAGGCCGAGAATGAGTACGACGAAGCTGAAGATCGACACATCCATGCCGATGGCCCGCGCGAGGCCGTGGAGAAAGTCGTCCATGGCCGCCCAGACGCCGCCGAGGACGGTGGAAAGGAGGTCGACGATGAAGCGGATCACCTTGCCGATCGCCTCGCCCAGCCAACTGAAGAAACCGTCGTTACCCATGCTCATTCCTTATGCGTTCAGGACCGTCAGGGTCTTTGATCCAAACGGCAGCCAAGGGTTCTTTGTGGTCAACAAATAACCAGATGTAAACCTGTGTCGAGTTTTTGGTTGACAGCGTCATACCCCAAAATCAAGATGCCCATCAGCCTGAATTCCCGCGCTCGCCGTCGGGATTTCCCCTTACAAGAGGCGCGATCCACGCGTCGAAGGAAGCTCCCATGAGTGCAACCGCAGCCATCTCCACCCGCCACGACTGGTCCCTCGCCGAAGTGCGGGCGCTGTTCGAGCAACCCTTCAATGACCTGCTGTTCCAGGCGCAGACCGTGCACCGCAGCCACTTCGACCCGAATCGCGTGCAGGTATCCACCCTGCTGTCGATCAAGACTGGCGCCTGCCCCGAAGACTGCAAGTACTGCCCCCAGTCCGGCCACTACAACACCGGCCTGGACAAGGAAAAGCTGATGGAGGTGCAGAAGGTCCTGCAGGCCGCCGCCGAGGCCAAGGCCATCGGCTCCACCCGCTTCTGCATGGGCGCCGCCTGGAAGCACCCCTCCGCCAAGGACATGCCCTACGTGCTGGAGATGGTGAAGGGCGTGAAGAAGCTCGGCCTCGAGACCTGCATGACCCTCGGCCGCCTCGACCAGGAGCAGACCCAGGCCCTGGCCGATGCCGGGCTGGACTACTACAACCACAACCTCGATACCTCGCCGGAGTTCTACGGCAACATCATCACCACCCGCACCTACAGCGAGCGCCTGCAGACCCTGGCCTATGTGCGTGAGGCGGGGATGAAGATCTGTTCCGGAGGCATCCTCGGCATGGGCGAGTCGGTGGACGACCGCGCCGGCCTGCTGATCCAGCTGGCCAACCTGCCGGAGCACCCGGAGTCGGTGCCGATCAACATGCTGGTCAAGGTCAAGGGCACGCCGCTGGCCGAAGAGAAGGACGTCGACCCGTTCGACTTCATCCGCACCCTGGCCGTGGCGCGCATCATGATGCCGAAGTCCCATGTACGCCTCTCGGCCGGCCGCGAGCAGATGAACGAGCAGATGCAGGCCCTGGCCTTCATGGCTGGCGCCAACTCCATCTTCTACGGCGAAAAGCTGCTGACCACCGCCAACCCGCAAGCGGACAAGGACATGCAGCTCTTCGCCCGCCTCGGCATCAAGCCGGAAGAGCGCGAAGAACACGCCGACGAAGTGCACCAGGCCGCCATCGAGCAGGCGCTGGTGGAGCAGAGAGACTCCAAGCTCTTCTATAACGCTGCTGTTTAAAGACGGCGAGCTGGAAGCCTGAAGCCGGAAGCTTGAAGCGGGTGGCTCGGGCTTTCAGCTTCTAGCTTCCCGCTTCGAGCTTTCTATGCCCTTCAATCTCGCTTACCGACTCGCCGAGCGCCGCGCCGCCGACCTTTACCGCCAGCGCCCCCTGCTGGAAAGCCCCCAGGGGCCCGAGGCGGTGGTGGATGGCCGGGCGATGCTCGCGTTCTGTTCCAACGACTACCTGGGCCTGGCCAACCACCCCGAGGTGATTGCCGCGCTGCGTGCCGGTGCCGAGCGCTGGGGTGCCGGTGGGGGTGCCTCGCACCTGGTGATCGGCCACAGCGGACCGCACCACGAACTGGAACTGGCCCTGGCCGAGTTCACCGGTCGGCCGCGCGCGCTGCTGTTCTCCACCGGCTACATGGCCAACCTGGGCGCCGTCACCGCGCTGGTGGGCAAGGGCGACAGCGTGCTGGAGGATCGCCTCAACCACGCCTCGCTGCTGGACGCGGGCCTGCTCTCCGGGGCACGTTTTTCCCGCTACCTGCACAACGATCTGGGCAGCCTGGCTTCGCGCCTGGAGAAGGCGGAAGGCAACACCCTGGTGGTCACCGACGGTGTGTTCAGCATGGACGGCGACCTCGCCGACCTGCCTGCGCTCTGCGCCAAGGCCAGGGAGAAGGGCGCCTGGGTGATGGTCGACGACGCCCACGGCTTCGGCCCCCTGGGCGCCACGGGCGGCGGCATCGTCGAGCACTTCGGCCTCGGCCTGGAAGACGTGCCCGTGCTGGTGGGCACCCTGGGCAAGGCCTTCGGCACCGCCGGTGCCTTCGTCGCCGGCAGCGAGGAGCTGATCGAGACGCTGGTGCAGTTCGCCCGCCCTTACATCTACACCACCAGCCAGCCGCCCGCCGTGGCCTGCGCGACGCTCAAGAGCCTCGAGCTGCTGCAGAAGGAGAGCTGGCGTCGCGAGCACCTGAACCGGCTGATCCAGCGCTTCCGCGAGGGCGCCGCCGAGATCGGCCTGACGTTGATGGACAGCCCGACGCCGATCCAGCCGATCCTTGTCGGCGACAGCGCCCGGGCCCTGAGGCTCGCGGCCCTGCTGCGCGAGCGCGGCATCCTCGTCGGCGCCATCCGCCCGCCCACGGTGCCGGCCGGCAGCGCGCGCCTGCGGGTGACCTTTAGCGCCTCCCACAGCGAGGCCCAGCTGGAACTGTTGCTCCTGGCGTTGTCCGAAAGCTGGAACATTCTGGCTAAGGAAGGAAGAACCGATGCGTGATCGATTGATCCTGCTGCCCGGCTGGGCGCTGGGCCCGGCGGCCCTGGAGCCGCTGCGCGATGCCCTGTCCGAGCGAGCGCCGCACCTGAACATCGAGATCGAAGCGCTGCCCGACCTGGCGGAGCCGGAAGCCTGGCTAGACGAACTCGATGCGCGCCTGCCGAGCGACTGCTGGCTGGCCGGCTGGTCCCTGGGCGGCATGCTGGCGGCGCAATTGGCGGCACGGCGCGATGGGGCCTGCCGCGGGCTCATCGGGCTGGCCAGCAACCTGTGTTTCCGTGCCCGCGACGATTGGCCGAGCGCCATGCCCGGCGAGGTCTTCGCTGCCTTCCACGAAGCCTTCGGCCTTGACCCTGCACTGACCCTCAAGCGCTTTCGCCTGCTGGTGAGCCAGGGCGCCAAGGACCCGCGCACCCTGGCGCGGCAACTGCAGGTCACCCAGCCGTCGACGCCGTTCGAGGTGCTGGAAGCCGGCCTGCAACTGCTGGCTGGGCTGGATACCCGTGGCGCCCTGCGTGCCTACAGCGGCCCTCAGTTGCACCTGTTCGCCGGCCGCGATGCGTTGGTGCCCGCCGCCGCCTGCCAGGCGTTGCTGGATTGGTTACCGGACGTGGAGGCGTCGATCATCCGTGAGGCCAGCCACGGCCTGCCGGTGGAGTGCCCGGATGCGGTCGCCGAAGCGATGCTGGCGTTCATGTTCGAAGGTGAAGATGTCTGAATCCGTTGTCCTGCCTCTGCCCTGCGCCTCCCAGGAAACTTCGACCCTGCCGGACAAGCGCCAGGTAGCGGCCTCTTTCTCCCGCGCAGCGGCCAGCTACGACAGCGTTGCCGAATTGCAGCGCGCCGTCGGCGGTGCCCTGCTCGACAGCCTGCCCAAGCACTTTGCTCCTGAGCGCTGGCTCGACCTGGGCTGCGGCACCGGGTATTTCTCGCGGCTGCTGGCGGAACGTTTCCCAGCTTCGTCCGGCCTGGCGATGGATATCGCCGAAGGCATGTTGCAGCACGCGCAACCCCTGGGGGGGCGCGGTATTTCGCGGCGGGCGATGCCGAGCGCCTGCCGCTGGCCGATGGCTGCCTGGACCTGGTGTTCAGCAGCCTGGCGGTGCAGTGGTGCGGCGATTTCGCTGCGGTGCTGGCCGAGGCGCGGCGGGTGTTGCGCCCGGGTGGACTGCTGGTGTTCAGCAGCCTCTGTGTCGGCACCCTGCAGGAGCTGCGCGACAGCTGGCAGGAGGTGGACGGCTTTGTCCACGTCAACCGCTTCCGCGAGTTCCAGCGCTACCAGGCGCTTTGCGGCGCAAGCGGGTTGACTCCGCTGCAGCTCGAACGTCGCCCGCGAACCCTGCATTTCGCCGATCTGCGCAGCCTGACCCATGAGCTCAAGGCGCTGGGTGCGCACAACCTCAACCCCGGTCGCCCCGGTGGCCTGACCGGCCGGGCGCGCATGCTCGCCCTGATCGACGCCTACGAGCGTCGCCGCAATGACGCCGGCCTGCCCGTTACCTATCAGGTCGTCCACGGCCTGCTGCGCAAGGATTCCTGAATGGCCGCTGCCTTCTTCATCGCCGGTACCGACACCGAGATCGGCAAGACCACGGTGGCTGCTGGCCTGCTGCATGCCGCGCGCCGGGCCGGGCTGTCCACGGCGGCGAGCAAGCCGGTGGCGTCCGGTTGCCTGGCTACCGCCGATGGCCTGCGCAACGAAGACGCCCTGGCACTGCTGGGCGAGTGCTCGCTGCCGCTGGCCTACGAGGAGATCAACCCGCTGGCCTTCGAGCCCGCCATCGCCCCGCATCTGGCTGCCCGCGAAGCGGGTGTCGAGCTGAACCTGGCCGCGCTCTCGGTCCCCGTGCGGCGGATTCTCGATAAAGGCGCCGATTTCACCCTGGTGGAAGGGGCGGGTGGCTGGCGAGTGCCCCTGGCGGACCGGGCCAACCTGTCTGACCTGCCGATTGCCCTGGGCCTGCCGGTGATCCTCGTGGTCGGTGTACGCCTGGGCTGCATCAACCACGCACTGCTCAGCGCCGAGGCGATCCTGCGGGATGGATTGCTGCTCGCCGGCTGGGTGGCCAACCTGGTGGACCCGAATACGTCGCGCCTGGAAGAGAACCTCGCCACCCTGGCAGAGCGCCTTCCGGCCCCTTGCCTGGGCCGCATCCCGCGCCTGGAGTCGCCGACACCCGGCGCCGTTGCCGCCTGGCTGGACCTCGCCCCGCTTGGGCTATAAGCGATCCGAAGTTGATAGCCTTTTGTTTGTACGTTTTTTAGGCGTTTTCTGCTTCAATTAGGTCGTTAATCTCTTGTTTCGGGGTTGGTGATGGAAATCTCCGGTAGTGCCTTCAGCGCAGGATTGAGTGCTCTGCAGTCTGGCCAGCGTCGTATCGACCAGGCTGGTGCGGATATCGCAGGCTCGTCCGTGCAGCGCAACCAGCAGGCCCCCAGCGCCCGCGTGCAGGAATTCAACGGTGCCGACCAGGCGAGCAACCTGGTGGACCTCAACGTCGGCAAGTTCCAGGCGGAAGCCGGGGCGCAGGTGATCAAGACCGCTGACGATGTACTCGGAACCCTGATCGACACCCACGCCTGACCAAGGGCATCCCGACTGCGTTAGCGGCCGGTGGTCTGGCGCGGGCAGGGAGGGCCCCATGCGGATCGGCAGTGCTGCATATCTCCCCTCGCCCACACTGGCGTCGCCGTCTTCGCGCGGTTCGCTGAGCGGCGCTGCCACTGAATCCTCCTCTTCTCTTCGCTCCTCATCGGCCACCAATGATCGGTCTCTTTCTACGGGCACCCGCGCCGACGTGCGTGACGGCGAGGGTGCGGCCTCTGCACGCGCAACACGGCAGCAGGAACAGCAGGACCTGCAGGAAATCGCCGAACTGGCTGCGCGGGACCGCGAGGTGCGCGCCCATGAGCAGGCCCATGCCGCGGTAGGCGCTGCCTATGCCGGCTCCCCCAGCTACAGCTTCAAGCGCGGCCCGGATGGCCAGTCCTATGCTACGGGTGGCGAAGTCGGCATCGACGTGAGCGCAGTGGCGGGTGACCCCGCCGCCACCCTGCGCAAGATGGCGGTGGTACAGCGTGCAGCGCTGGCCCCGGCCGATCCATCGGCCCAGGACCGCCGCGTCGCCGCCGAAGCTGCCGCCCAGGCCGGGCAGGCGCTGGTCGAACTCGCCCAGCAGCGCCGCGAGGAAGCCTCCGAGGAGACCGCGAGCAAAGCCGCCGCCCGTGCCAAATCGGAGGACGAGTCGTCTTCTTCGGCCTCTCCTGCGGCCAATCAGGATCTGGGTATCTACCTTCAGGTCGCCAGCCCCAGCGCCCTCGGCCCCCTGCTCGATACCCGCGCTTGAGCGCCGATGGGCGGATGCTTGACAAGGGATTGGCGTAAACGTATGTTTCAAACACCTGTTTGATTGTCGGGCGGCTTCCGCGCAGCCCACAGCGACTACCGTGATGTTGTAAGCGACCGATGTGCCGGTCACCTTAACTAGGAACCCACCGTAGAGGTTTACTGCTATGCCTGATTACAAGGCCCCCTTGCGTGATATCCGTTTCGTACGTGACGAGCTGCTCGGCTACGAAGCGCACTATCAGAGCCTGCCTGGCTGCCAGGACGCCACCCCGGACATGGTTGACGCCATTCTCGAGGAAGGTGCGAAGTTCTGTGAGCAGGTGATCGCTCCGCTGAACCGCGTGGGTGACATCGAGGGTTGCACCTGGAGCGAGTCCGGCGTGAAGACCCCGACCGGCTTCAAGGAAGCCTACAAGCAGTTCGTCGAAGGCGGCTGGCCGAGCCTGGCCCATGACGTCGACCACGGCGGCCAAGGCCTGCCCGAGTCGCTCGGCCTGGCCATCAGCGAAATGGTCGGCGAAGCCAACTGGTCCTGGGGCATGTACCCCGGCCTGTCCCACGGCGCGATGAACACCCTGTCCGCCCACGGCACCGACGACCAGAAACACACCTACCTGACCAAGCTGGTATCCGGCGAGTGGACCGGCACCATGTGCCTGACCGAACCGCACTGCGGTACCGACCTGGGCATGCTGCGCACCAAGGCCGAGCCCCAGGCCGATGGTTCCTACAAAGTCACCGGCACCAAGATCTTCATCTCCGCCGGTGAACACGACATGGCCGACAACATCGTCCATATCGTCCTGGCCCGCCTGCCCGATGCACCGGCCGGCACCAAAGGCATCTCCCTGTTCATCGTGCCGAAGTTCCTGCCGACCGCCGAAGGCGGCGTGGGCGAGCGCAACGCCGTTGCGTGCGGTTCCCTCGAACACAAGATGGGTATCCACGGCAACGCCACCTGCGTGATGAACTTCGACGGCGCTACCGGTTTCCTGATCGGCCCGGCGAACAAAGGCCTGAACTGCATGTTCACCTTCATGAACACCGCTCGCCTGGGTACCGCGCTGCAAGGCCTGGCCCACGCCGAAATCGGTTTCCAGGGTGGCCTGAAATACGCTCGCGAGCGTCTGCAGATGCGTGCTCTGACCGGCCCGAAAGCGCCCGAGAAGCCCGCTGACCCGATCATCGTCCACCCGGACGTGCGTCGCATGCTGCTGACCATGAAAGCCTTCGCCGAAGGCAACCGCGCGATGGTGTACTTCACCGCCAAGCAGGTCGACATCGTCAAATACAGCCAGAACGAGGAAGAGAAGAAAGCCGCCGACGCGCTGCTGGCCTTCCTGACCCCGATCGCCAAGGCGTTCATGACCGAAGTCGGCTTCGAGTCGGCCAACCACGGCGTACAGATCTATGGCGGCCACGGCTTCATCGCCGAGTGGGGCATGGAGCAGAACGTTCGCGACAGCCGCATCTCCATGCTGTACGAAGGCACCACCGGCATCCAGGCTCTGGACCTGCTGGGCCGCAAGATCCTCATGACCCAGGGCGAAGCGCTGAAGGGCTTCACCAAGATCGTGCACAAGTTCTGCCAGGCCAACGAAGGCAACGAAGCCGTCAAGGAATTCGTCGAGCCGCTGGCCAAGCTGAACAAGGAGTGGGGCGACATCACCATGAAGGTCGGCATGGCTGCGATGAAAGATCGCGAAGAAGTCGGCGCCGCCTCCGTGGACTACCTGATGTACTCCGGTTACGCCTGCCTGGCTTACTTCTGGGCCGACATCGCTCGTCTGGCTGCCGAGAAGATCGCTGCCGGCGAAGGCGACGCCGCCTTCTACAAGGCCAAGCTGCAGACCGCGCGTTTCTACTTCAAGCGCATCCTGCCGCGTACCCGTACCCATGTTGAAACCATGCTGTCCGGCGCCAACAACCTGATGGACCTGGCCGAGGAAGACTTCGCCCTCGGTTACTAAGGTTTAGCGCTGTACGAAGAAGCCCGCCGCAAGGCGGGCTTTTTCATGGGCGTGTGAATGTGCCCGCAACCTCGGCCAAGAGGGCGCGAATAGGGGCGTTTCGTCGCGCAGACGGATGCGTGGCCCCTGCAGAAATGCAATCATATGGCCAGCTCGCCCACCCCCTCCGACACCTTTCTGGATCAGCATCAGTGCGGTCTCTCTCGTCCTTTCGCGTCAGTCATTTCGTCCCGCCCCTGGCCCTGATCCTGGCCGGCGGCGTGATGGGCTCGCTGACGGTCATGACCGAGTTCTTCGTCTCGCTGTTCAACGTGCTGCCCACGCTCCTGCTGCTGCTCGGCGGTTCGTTCTGCGCCGCCTACGGCCGCCTGCGCCAGTTGTTCCTGCTGCTGATCCTCTACCTCGCCTACTACCTGCTCGACACCCAGGTCGACTACTACCAGACCGAGCGTGTCGTGCGTGAAGACGCGGCCCTGGTGTTCCACCTCTGCAGCCTGCTGCTGCCCCTGCTGTTCGGCCTGTTCGGTTGCTGGCAGGAGCGCACCCACCTGCTGCAGGACTTCGTCGCCCGCGCTGCGGTGATGCTCGCCGTGGTCGGCGTCGCCGTCGCCCTGGGCCGCAGCTACCCCGAGTCCGTGCTGCCGGCGCTCACCGCCGTGCATTGGCCGTTGCTGCATGGCACCTGGATGAGCCTGATCCAGCTTTCCTACTTCGCCTTCGTCGGCGCGTTGATCGCCCTGGCGGTCATCTATGTGCGCCAGCCCAGGCCGCAACATGCCGCCCAGCTCCTGGCGCTGCTGGGCATCTGGTGGATGCTGCCCAAGGTCTTCGTCCTGCCCCATGCGCTGCACGCCATGAGCAGCCTGGCGATGCTCGCGCTCACCGCCTCGGTGGCCCACGAGGCCTACCAGATGGCCTTCCGTGACGAGCTCACCGGGCTGCCCGGCCGCCGCGCCCTCAACGAGCGCCTGCAGCGCCTGGGGCGCAACTATGTGCTGGCGATGACCGACGTCGACCATTTCAAGAAATTCAACGACACCTATGGCCACGATGTCGGCGACCAGGTGCTGCGCATGGTCGCCAGCCGCCTGAAAAAGGTCACCGGCGGTGGCAAGGCGTATCGCTACGGCGGCGAGGAATTCACCATCGTCTTCACCGGCAAGACCATGGAGGAATGCCAGCCGCACCTGGAGGCGATACGCGAAGCCATCGAGAACTACAGCATGCAGTTGCGCGACAAGGACAGCCGCCCCAAGAGCGACGAGCAGGGCCGCAGCAAGCGCAGCGGCGGTGCCGGGCAGAGCGTCTCGGTGACCATCAGCATCGGCGTGGCCGAGCGTGACGCCGAACAGCGCACGCCGGAGGAAGTCATCAAGGTGGCGGACCAGGCCCTCTACAGCGCCAAGAGCGCCGGCCGCAACCGGGTCTTCCTGCACGGGCAGAACCGTCGCGGTGCCGTGCGGGTGAAGCGGGCGGCCACGTAGACCGCAGGTTATGGCGCTGCATTCAGCGCTTGCAGCGTCGTTGTCCGGCTGCGGCTTGAGCAGTAGGGTCGGATGATTGGCGCCGACCATGGCGCTCACCCGACGGAGAACCTGCCATGCCCGAGTACAAGGCCCCCCTGCGCGACATGCGCTTCCTCATCGACGAAGTCTTCGATTTCCCGGCCACCTACGCCGCCATCGGTGCCAGCGACGCTACCCCGGACATGGTCTCGGCGATTCTCGAAGAGGGTGCCAAGTTCTGCGAGCAGGTGCTCTCGCCCATCAACCGTTCCGGCGACGAAGAAGAGTGCCAGTGGAACGACGGCGTGGTGACCACGCCCAAGGGCTTCAAGGAAGCCTTCGCCCAGTACGTGGAAGGGGGCTGGAACGGCCTGGCCGCCGACCCGGCCTACGGTGGCCAGGGCCTGCCGCACTCCCTCGGGCTGATCATCAGCGAGATGGTCGCCTCCAGTAACCAGTCCTGGGCCATGTACCCCGGTCTCACCCACGGCGCCATGTCGGCCATCCACGCCCACGGCACCGAAGAGCAGAAGCAGACCTACCTCACCCGCATGACCGAAGGCCGCTGGACCGGCACCATGTGCCTCACCGAGCCCCATTGCGGCACCGACCTCGGCATCATCAAGACCCGCGCCGTGCCCCAGGCCGACGGCAGCTACGCGGTCAGCGGCACCAAGATCTTCATCTCCGCCGGCGAGCACGACATGAGCGAGAACATCGTTCACCTGGTCCTCGCCAAACTGCCCGACGCACCCGCCGGCACCAAGGGCATCTCGCTGTTCATCGTGCCCAAGTTCATGCCCGCCGCCGATGGCGCCGTCGGTGCGCGCAACGCCGTCTCCTGCGGCTCCATCGAGCACAAGATGGGCATCAAGGCCTCCGCCACCTGCGTGATGAACTTCGACTCCGCCACCGGCTACCTGATCGGCGAGGCCAACAAGGGCCTCAACTGCATGTTCACCATGATGAACCACGCCCGCCTGGGCACCGGCATGCAGGGCCTCTGCCTCGGCGAGGCCAGCTACCAGGGCGCCGTGCGCTACGCCAACGACCGCCTGCAGATGCGCGCACTGACCGGGCCGAAAGCCCCGGAAAAGGCCGCCGACCCGATCATCGTGCACCCCGACGTGCGCCGCATGCTGCTGACCATGAAGGCGTTCAACGAAGGCAACCGCGCGCTCTCCTACTTCACCGCGCAACTGCTGGATATCGCCCACGGCAGCCAGGACACCGAGCAGCGTCAGGAAGCCGATGACCTGCTGGCCTTCCTCACCCCCATCTGCAAGGCCTTCATGACCGAGACCGGCCTCGAAGCCACCAACCTCGGCATGCAGGTGTTCGGCGGCCACGGCTACATCCGCGAATGGGGCATGGAGCAACTGGTGCGCGACTGCCGCATCGCTCCCATCTATGAAGGCACCAACGGCATCCAGGCCCTCGACCTGCTTGGCCGCAAGGTTCTCGGTAGCCAGGGCAAGCTGCTGCGCGGCTTCACCAAGCGCGTGCACAAGTTCTGCCTGGCCCAGGCCGAGCACCCGCAGTTCAAGGCACAGGCCGCCGAACTGGCACGGCTCAACCAGCAGTGGGGCGAGCTGACCCAGAAGGTCGGCATGGCCGCGATGAAGAACCCCGACGAAGTGGGCGCTGCCTCCGTCGACTACCTGATGTACTCCGGCTACATCGTGCTCGCCTGGTTCTGGCTGCAGATGGCCGTGGTCGCCCAGGCCAAGCTCGACGCCGGTACCAGCGAGGCGGCGTACTACCAGACCAAGCTCGCCACCTTCGACTTCTACTTCAAGCGCCTGCTGCCCCGCACCACCGCCCATCAGGCCGGGGTCGAGGCGGGCAGCGACTGCCTGATGGCCCTGCCGGCCGACCAGTTCGCGCTCTAAGCGTCTAATCTCGGTGTATCCAGGGGCCCGCCATGTGCGGGCCCTTTTCATCCGGGCTGCGAATTGTGACTTATCGATAACATACGGTCACGCAACGACCCTATGTGTCTCAAAAGTTGTTCGGGTACACTGCCGCCCTGTTCCGTGAAACCGGCCCTCCCGGCCGCCTGTAGAGTTCCTGCGAGGTTTTGCACATGGCTGACTACAAAGCGCCCCTGCGCGATATGCGCTTCGTCCTCAACGAGGTTTTCGAGGTTGCCAAGCTCTGGGCTGAGCTGCCCGCCCTGGCCGAGACCGTCGATGCCGAAACCGCATCCGCGATCCTCGAAGAGGCCGGCAAGGTCACCGGCGGCACCATCGCCCCGCTGAACCGTTCCGGCGACGAAGAAGGCTGCCAGTGGAGCGACGGCGCGGTCACCACGCCTGCCGGTTTCCCCGAGGCCTACAAGACCTACGCCGAAGGCGGCTGGGTCGGTGTCGGTGGTGATCCGGTCTACGGCGGCATGGGCATGCCCAAGGCGATCTCCGCCCAGGTCGAGGAAATGGTCAACTCGGCCAACCTCTCCTTCGGCCTCTACCCGATGCTCACCGCCGGTGCCTGCCTGTCGATCAACGCGCACGCCAGCGAAGAGCTCAAGGAAAAGTACCTGCCGAACATGTACGCGGGCGTCTGGGCGGGCTCCATGTGCCTGACCGAACCCCACGCCGGCACCGACCTGGGCATCATCCGCACCAAGGCCGAACCCCAGGCCGACGGCAGCTACAAGGTCACCGGTACCAAGATCTTCATCACCGGCGGCGAGCACGACCTCACCGAGAACATCATCCACCTGGTCCTGGCCAAGCTGCCCGACGCGCCCGCCGGCCCGAAAGGCATCTCGCTGTTCCTGGTGCCCAAGTTCATGGTCAATGCCGACGGCTCCCTGGGTGAGAAGAACACCCTGTCCTGCGGCTCCATCGAGCACAAGATGGGCATCAAGGCCTCCGCTACCTGCGTGATGAACTTCGACGGCGCCACCGGCTGGATCGTCGACGCCCCGAACAAGGGCCTGGCCGCCATGTTCACCATGATGAACTACGAGCGCCTCGGCGTTGGCATCCAGGGCCTGGCCTCCGGCGAGCGTTCCTACCAGAGCGCCGTCGAATACGCCCGTGACCGCATCCAGAGCCGCGCGCCGACCGGCCCGGTCGCCAAGGACAAGGCCGCCGACCCGATCATCGTGCACCCCGACGTGCGTCGCATGCTGCTGACCATGAAGGCGGCCAACGAAGGCGGCCGTGCCTTCTCCACCTACGTCGCCATGCAGCTGGACACCGCCAAGTTCAGCGAAGACCCCGTCGTGCGCAAACGCGCCGAAGAAATGGTCGCCCTGCTCACCCCCGTGGCCAAGGCCTTCCTCACCGACCTCGGCCTGGAAACCACCGTCCACGGCCAGCAGGTGTTCGGCGGCCATGGCTTCATCCGCGAATGGGGCCAGGAGCAGCTGGTGCGTGACGTGCGCATCACCCAGATCTACGAAGGCACCAACGGCATCCAGGCGCTGGACCTCGTCGGCCGCAAGATCGTCGGCAGCGGCGGCGCGTTCTACAAGCACTTCTCCGACGAGATCAAGGCCTTCACCGGCAGCGCCTCCGCTGACCTGGCCGAGTTCGTCGAGCCGCTGAACGCTGCGGTCGCCAACCTCGACGACCTCACCGCCTGGCTGCTGGAAAGCGCCAAGTCCAACCCCAACGAGATCGGCGCCGCGTCGGTCGAGTACCTGCACGCCTTCGGCTACACCGCCTATGCCTACATGTGGGCGCTGATGGCCAAGGCCTCGCTGGGCAAGGAAGGCCAGGACGAGTTCTACGCCAGCAAGCTGGGCACCGCGCGTTTCTACTTCGCCCGCCTGCTGCCGCGTATCCACTCCCTGACCGCCTCGGTGAAAGCCGGCAGCGAGTCGCTGTACCTGCTGGACGCCGCCCAGTTCTAAGCGGCCCCCGCAAACGAAAAAGCCCCGCCGATGCGGGGCTTTTTCATTTGAGCGTGGGAAACCGCGTCTTCAGGACGTGGTCATGAGTCGCCGGCTCTGTGCCTGTGACGGTTCGCGCCGAGGACTGACAGGATGAACTCGTGCCGTAGGGTGTGCCGTGCGCACCGCCGCTCGGTGCTTCCGGCGAGTCCCAGGTGCGCGCAGCACACCCTACGTTCGGAGTGAGCGGCGGCTGCAGGCTCCGAAGCCTGGTTGCGCCCCTTCAATCCGCAATCAGCGTGTCCACCAGGCCCGGGTCGTCGATGAAGCGATTGCGCGTGCCCTGGAGGCCGGCGATCTGCTCGTTGCGTGCGCGCTCCTCGGCGTCTACCGGGTCCAGGCGGTGCCATTCCTTGAACATCTGCACCTGGCCGACGATGGGCAGGCCGTACTCGATGTGCATGTAGAAGATCGCCCGGGCCACGTTGCCCTTGGCGGCATCGCGGGGCTCCACCAGCTGGAAGCTGGCCTTGAGGTCGCAGTCGGCGCCGAACTTGCTCGGCACATCGCCCACCATGCCGAACAGCGCGTTGCGCCGCGCCAGCTCGACCCGCGCCAGCTCCGGGTAGAGGTTGTGCAGGTCGGCGAGCATGAAGGGGTACTGCGGGTTGGCGGTCTTGCACTGGCCATCGGTGACGCAGCGCAACGCGCTCTTGATCTGCTTGATGGGGTAGACGGGGCTCGCCGCCAGCAGCCCGCTCTCGCCGTTGAAGGCCTTGCCGCAATAGAGCGTGGTGCCCGCGCCAGGGTAGAGCTGCTGCCAGAAGGCCTGGGTCACGGCCGCCTTCGGGTCGGGGAGCCGTGTCTGGCCGCCGGCCAGGGCGGAAAGGGGGATGCAGGGAGCGAGGCAGAAAAGCGCAATCGTTACTACGCGCATGGTCATGACCCTGTAAGACCGCCGGAAAAGGCTGGCTACTTCGTTCTTGTAGGACAATGCGGAGTCTATCAAGCGACTATTCCGAAGACAAAACCTACCGATCGCTTGCTCGGTAGCGGTAGCACCTCTGGAATGGGGGTTTTATCGAATTGATGGCATTTTGTGATCAGATCGCCAATCCACTGATTTGTAAGTTAATGCTTACATTGCCTGAAGGTTTTAGCTGCTTCCGCCTACATGGGTACAGGACTAATCTTTGCTCCATAGGGACGTAGCGCAGGAAGCGCACTGAATAACAGGGACTACGCCGGATTTCCGCCAGGATGGTGGGTAGATCAGGGATGTCAGGGATACAAGTCTGCAAAAACCTCGCCTCGGCGGGGTTTTTCTTTTTCTGGCCCAGGTTTCACGCAGTCGGCGTCACCAGCTTCTCCAGCAGCGCCTGCAGCAGCTCCAGCGTCGCCTGCTGGCGCTGGGCATCGCGGAACACCAGTCCCACCTTCAACGGCACCCGCGGTTCGCTCAAGGGTTTCCACAACAGCGCCTGGTTGGCGTGCAGCTGCCGCGCACGGCCGGGCAGCACCGTGGCCAGGCGGGTGTGCGGCAGGCTGTCGAGGATGCCGGCCATATGGTTCAGCTCCGCCTGCACCTGGGGGCGCCGGCCGATCAGCGCCAACTGCTCCTGCCAGATCTGCCGCACGCGGAACTCCTCGCCCAGCAACAGCATCGGCAGCTCGGCCGCCTGGGCCAGGGACACCTTGCGGAACTCCTTCAGCGGATGCTCCTCGGGGATCACCAGCTGCAACTCGTCCTCGTACAGCAGTTGGCTGTGCAGCCCGGGCTGGCGCGGCGGCAGGAAGCCGATGCCGATATCCAGGTTGCCGGTCAGCAGCCGCCGCTCGATATCCAGCCCCGACAATTCGTAGATCTGCACCACCAGGTGCGGCTGGGCCTCGCGCAGGCGCTCCAGCAGCAGCGGCACCAGGCTCGCGTTGACCGTCTGCAGCACGCCGATGGCTAGGCTGCGGGGCGATTGGCCACGGAAATTGCGCAACGCCTCCCGTGCCCGTTCCATGCCGTCCAGCAGGGGCAGCGCATGGTTGTACAGCGTGTGCGCGGCCAGGGTCGGCAGCAGGCGCTTGCCGGTGCGCTGGAACAGGCTCACGTCCAGCCCCTGTTCCAACTGGCGGACCTGCTGCGACAGCGCCGGCTGGGAGATGCTCAGGCGCTCGGCAGCGCGGCCCACATGGCCTTCCTCATAGAGCGCGACGAAGTAGCGAAGCTGACGAAAATCCATAAGTCTTTCTTATCAATGAAGCTGAAAAAACGAAATGTCATGCGCAGCGGCAACGCCCTAGTCTAGCCAGCATAAATGCTGGTTCAAGCGCTGGAGCGGGTGATGCAGGGCGTAGAAGTAAAAGCGATTTTCATAGGTAAAGCCGAAGATATCGGCGGTGGCCTCAGCAGCGCAATCGACAAGCGCGAAGTGGACCACCGCCTCTGGCTCTGGCCCCAGGGGCTGGGCAGCGACGAGCAGGGCGACCCGCGCTTCCACGGCGGCCCCGAGCGCGCGCTGCACCACTACCCGGCCGAGCACTACCGTTTTTGGCGCAAGCACTACCGTCACCTCGCCTGGAAGGCGCCGTCCTTCGGCGAAAACATCTCCACCTACGGCCTGACCGAAGAGCAGGTGTGCATCGGCGACGTGTTCCGCTGGGGCCAGGCGCTGGTGCAGGTCAGCCAGCCGCGCTCGCCCTGCTACCGCCTGAGCCGCCGCTGGGGCATCGAGGAGCTGCCGCGCTTCGTCCAGGACTCGGGCCGCTGCGGCTGGTTCTACCGGGTGCTGCGCCCCGGCTTCGTCAGCCGGGAAGACCGCCTCGAACTGCAGGAGCGCCGTTATCCCGAGCTCAGCGTCGCCCAGGCGGTACGCGCCTATTTCCACACCCCGCTGGAGCATGAAGGGCTGCGGCAGTTGCAGCAGTGCGAAGCCCTCAGTTGCCGCTGGCGCGATGGGGCCGCCCGACGCCTGGACAGTGGCCAGGTCGAGGACTGGAACGCACGCCTGCATGGCTTGCCGCTGGAGGGGATGCGCGCATGAGCGACTACCAGATCACCCTGGAACGGAACGGCGTGCTGTTCGCCAACCTGGAGGTCAGCCAGGTGCGCTACGTCGAAATGACCGCCCTGCTGCGCGAGCGCTTCCCCGCCGCCGAGGGCTTCGCCCTGCGCATCCGCCGTCGCCGCGAGCTGCGCCGCATCCTCGAGCAGGGCCCGGAAGGCTTGCGCCTGCTGGGCATCGAATACCGCCACGAAGAGGTGCCCGAACATGCGTGACCCCCTGGCCAGCCTGCGCTTGATGCGCACCGTCGAGCGCCCCTCCCAGGTCTTCGTGCGGGGCCAGGGCTCCTGGTTGTGGGATGCCGACGGCCGCGCCTACCTCGACTTCACCCAGGGCTGGGCGGTCAACAGCCTCGGCCACAGCCCGGGCGTGGTGGTGGAGGCGCTCAAGCGCCAGGCGGAAGCGCTGATCAACCCCGGCCCGGCCTTCTACAACCGCGGCATGCTCAAGCTCGCCTCGCGCCTGTGCCAGGCCAGCGGCAGCGACCAGGTCTACTTCCTCAACAGCGGTGCCGAAGCCAACGAAGGGGCGATCAAGCTGGCGCGCAAATGGGGCCAGCTGCACCGGGGCGGCGCCTACGGCATCGTCACCGCCTGCAACAGCTTCCATGGCCGCACCCTCGCCACCATGTCCGCGTCCGGCAAACCGGCCTTCCAGGATATGTTCGAGCCCAAGGTGCCCGGCTTCACCAAGGTGCCGTTCAACGACCTCGACGCCCTGCGCGCGGCCGTCGACGACAGCACGGTGGCGGTGATGCTGGAGCCGGTGCAGGGCGAGGCCGGGGTCATCCCCGCCACCCTCGAATACCTGCAGGGCGCCGAGCGCCTGTGCCGCGAGCGCGGCGTGCTGCTGATCCTCGATGAAGTGCAGACCGGCGTCGGCCGTTGTGGCGCCTTGCTGGCCGAAGACCTCTACGGCGTGCGCGCCGACATCATCACCCTCGGCAAGGGCCTGGGCGGCGGGGTGCCCCTGGCCGCGCTGCTGGCCCGTGGCAACGCCTGTTGCTTCGAACCCGGCGAGCAGGGCGGCACCTACCATGGCAACGCGCTGATGACCGCCGCCGGCCTCGCCGTGCTCAACACCGTGCTGGAGCCGGGCTTCCTCGAACAGGTGCGCGAGGTCGCCCAGCACCTGCGCGAAGGCCTGGCCCGCGTCGCCCGTCGTCATGGGCACGGCCCCTTGCGCGGCCATGGCCTGCTGATCGGCATGCCGCTGATCGAGCAGCGCGCCGATGCCGTGGTCCGCGCCGCGCTGGGGGAGGGCCTGCTGATCAACGGCCTGGCCAGCGACTGCCTGCGCTTCTCCCCGGCGCTCACGGTCAGCCACGCCAACGTCGATGAAATGCTCAAGCGCCTCAACCGCGCCTTCGCCCTGGCCAAGGGCAAACACAAGGAGCCCGCCTGATATGCGCGTCGCCATCCTCCAGCACGTGCCCTTCGAGGGCATCGGCCGTATCGCCCAATGGCTCGACCTGCGTTCCGCCCAGGTGCGGGTGCACGACCTCTATGCCGACTGCCCGCTGCCGCAGCTGGATGACTTCGAACTGCTGATCGTCATGGGCGGCCCGATGAGCGTCCACGACGAAGCCGTGCTGCCCTGGCTGGTCGGCGAGAAGGCGCTGATCCGCGTGGCGCTCGAGGGCGGCAAGCGGGTGCTGGGCATCTGCCTGGGCGCCCAGTTGCTGGCCGAAGCCCTGGGAGCGCAGGTGCGCCCGGGCGAGGCCGAGATCGGCTGGTGGCCCATGGAGAAACACGCCCTGGCCGAACACTCGCCCCTGGGCCGCATGCTGCCGCAGCGCCTGATGGCCATGCATTGGCACGGCGAGACCTTCGACCTGCCGGCGGGCGCCATCCCGCTCTATGGCTCGGCCGCCTGCGCCAACCAGGGCTTCGTCTGGCAGGAGCGCGCCATCGGCCTGCAATGCCACCTGGAAAGCACCCCCGAAAGCATCCACGCGCTGCTCGAAGCCTGCCCCGAAGACCTGGCCCTCGCCGGCTCGGTGGAAAGCGCCGCAGCCATCCGTGACGGCTACCCCCACTGCAGCGCCCTGGCGCCGACGCTGTTTCGCCTGCTCGACTACCTCACCGGTCCCCACGCCGTGCTGACCTGACCCTTTCCCCTCGAGTCTGTTTTCTCAACCGCCCGGTGGCCCTGCCCTTTGCCCCGGGCGGTTTTTCATTCAGGGCGATGAAAGGCTTCGCGAGCAGGGCTCGCTTCTGCGGGGGGCTGTCCCCGGAAACCGTGGATGGGGCTGTGGATAAGCTGTGTGTACACGGCTGCGCGCCTTGCACTGCACAGCGCTTCGCCGGATGGTCGATTTCCGAGCAGGTGGGTTCGCCATGGTTCCGTTGGGCCTCGCAGCATTCGGCGCCAACCCAAGGACGGTGCGGGTTCGTAGGCCGGGTGCAACCCGACGGCCCGGGCGCGGAGCCCACGCGGGTTTCACCCGCCCTACCTGTCCCCGGAAACCGTGGATGGGGCTGTGGATAAGGTGTGTGTACCTGGCTGCGCGCCTTGCACTACGCAACGCTTCGTTGGGTGGTCGATTTCCGAACAGCAGTGCTCGGCGCCAGCCTAGGGGCGGTACAGCTCCGGCCGGCGGTCGTGCAGGTAGGTGATGGCGGCGCGGGAGGTTTCCAGGGCTTCGTGGGCGATATCGGCCAGCAGCAGGGTTTCGTCGCGGCCGGCTCGGGCGGTCTGCTCGCCGTCGGGGCCGTTGAGGCTGGAGAGGCCGCAGTAGCGGATGGCACCCTCGGCGCCGCAGTAGTTGGCGTAAGCCAGGTAGCACTGGCTTTCGTAGGCGCGGGTGCGCACCAGCACGTCGCAGACGAAATCGTACGGCACCATGTTGGCGGTGGGCACCAGCACCAGCTCGGCACCGGCCATGGCCAGGCGCCGCACGTTCTCGGGGAATTCCACGTCGTAGCAGATCAGCACGCCGAGCTTCCAGCCTTCCAGCTCGATGATCGGGCAGGGCGCCTCGCCAGGGCTGAACAGGCCCCGGTCCAGCTCGCCGAACAGGTGGGTCTTGCGGTAGTTGCCCAGGCGCTCGCCCCGCGCGTCGATCAGTTGCGCCGAGTTGAACAGGGCGCCGTCAGCGCCCCGTTCCGGGTAGCCGTAAAGAATGGCGATGCCTTGCTCGCGGGCGATGGCGGCGATGCGCTGCGCCCAGGGGCCATCGCTGGGCTGGGCCAGGGTCTGCGCCGCTGCGCGGCCGATGTTGTAGCCGCTCAGGTACATCTCCGGGCCCACCAGCAGGCGTGCGCCGCGGCGTGCCGCCTCGGTGGCCTGGCGGTGCAGGCGCGCGAGGTTGGCCTCCGGGTCCAGCGGCAGGGGCGGGCACTGGTAGAGGGCGATGCGCATGGCGTCTCTCCTGATCATTCCGGCAGGGCGATGGGGCCGAGTTCGGCGAACACATCGCCCGGGCCGGGGTTGGCGGCGTGGGTGGCGCCGCCGTAGTGCTTCATGATCCCCCACACGGCGTTGAGCGAGGTCTGCACCGCGCCCTCCACCCAGGCCGGGGTCCAGGACACGTCGTCACCGGCGATGAACATGCCCTTGTGCTCGGCGGGCATGTCGTCCTGCATGAAGTGCGCGTACATGCGCTGGTTGTAGCGGTAGTGGCCCGGCAGCGCGCCCTTGAAGGCGCCGAGGAAGTGCGGGTCCGCCTCCCAGGAAACGGTGATCGGGTCGCCGATGATGTGGCTGGCGATGTCCACGTCCGGGTAGATCTTCTTCAGCGCGTCCAGCGCCAGCTTCACCCGCTTCTCGATGGGCTGCGGCAGCATCTTCAGGGCGTCGCTCATCCAGGAGTAGGAGAGGCAGATCACCCCCGGCTTGTCGTCGCCGTTGTCGAACAGGTAGGTGCCGCGGGTGAGGCGGTCGGTGAGCGTCATGCTCATGGTGTCGCGGCCGGTGACCGGGTTCTTGTCCTTCCAGAAGGGGCGGTCGACCATCACGAAGGTCTTCGACGACTGCATGTAGCGGGTGCGGTCCAGGGCCATCCACATCTTCTGCGAGAACAGCGATTCCTCGCATTCGATCTGGGTGGTCAGCAGCCAGCTCTGGCAGGTGGTCAGCACCGCCGCGTAGTGGCGGGTGTCGCCCCAGGCGTCGGTCACCGCCAACTGGCCGTCGGCGGCGCGGGCGATGCGCTTCACCCCCGGGCGCGGCGCGCCATTGTGCAGGGACGCCAGGCTGGTGCCCGCCGGCCAGTGGGCCATGCGCTCCGGCACGTGGCGCCAGATGCCCAGCGGCACCTGCTGCACGCCGCCCACCACCAGGTGCTGGTGGTCGTCGCAGTTGGTCATCACCACGCGGAAGATCTCCAGCATGGAGTTGGGGAAGTCCGAGTCCCAGCCGCCGGTGCCGAAGCCCACCTGGCCGAACACTTCGCGGTGGTGGAACGACAGCTTGGCGAAGGCCTTGGAGGTGGCGACGAAGTCGTAGAAGGTGCGGTCGTCCCAGAGTGGCACCAGGCTGTTCCACAGCGCTTTCAGGCGCTTGGTGTCGCGGTCGCGGATGGCCTGCTGGATCTCGCTGAACTGCGCGCCGTCCTCCAGGGCATCGGCCCAGGCATCGGCCACCTCGCGGAATAGCGCCGGCAGGTCGGCCATCTTCTCGGCGTAGTAGGTCTTGCCCTCGAGGTCGATCACCGTGCTGCCGGAAGCCGGCGTCAGCGGGTTGGGGAAGGGGCGGGTCTCAAGGCCGAGCTTGTCGACGTAGTGGTAGAAGGCCGTGGACGACACCGGGAAGCGCATGCCGCCCAGCTCCGCGATGATCCCCTCGGTGCCCTCGAAGCTCTGCGAGCGCAGGCGACCGCCCATCTTCGAAGCCTCGTACACCACGGGCTTGAGGCCCAGCTTCATCAGCTCGTAGGCGGCCACCAGCCCGGCGATACCGGCGCCGACGATGGCCACTTCCTCGCCCTGGCGCTCGACGGGAATGCTGCCCAGGCCGGCGGGGTGCTCGATCCAGTCATCGAAGGCGAAGGGGAAGTCAGGGCCGAAGATGGTGATCGGCTTCTTGCCGTCGGCGGGGTGGCGATTGGTGGTGTGCATGGCGACCTGAAGAATGAGAGGGCTGTCTGGGCAGCGTTGGCGTCATTCTAGGGAGGCTGTTTTTCGTCCATAAGACGTTTTGTGTCGTCAATAAGCCTGTTTTTATAGCGAAATGACGATCATTTGGATCGTTATGACGAAGTTCCATTCCGCCCAGCCAGGCAGCGACGGAAAATTCACCCATGTATAGGGACAAATCCTCCAGCACGGCAAGACGTGCGCGGGCCGGGTGCCGGTATGGATCGGCGATCATCCGGGCCTTCGCATTCGTAATGCCGGGAGATGCCTCATGCACGTTGGTTTGGTTCGTTCGCTCATTCTCATCTTCTCGATACTGGTGATCAGCCCGCAGCCTGCGTGGGGGGTCACGGCCTACTGCAAGATGGCTGCCGGGGCGCCCCCGACCATGGCTCCCCTGCCACCCGAACTGGTGGTGCCGCGCGACGCGCCGGAGGGCCTCGTGCTGTTCGATACCCAGCGCTGGATCCAGAGCGGCAAGGCGGAAGTCAACTGCGGCGGGTTCCTGCAGCACGGCGACCTCTGGCTGCGCCGGGGCTTTCTCAGCGGGGCGAGCGTTCCCGGGCATGCGAACGTCTACCCGAGCGGGGTGCCGGGTGTCGGCATCCGCGTGGCCTGGTCGCGGGATGCCAACACGCTGCCGGCGCAGATGAGCGGCGGGGAGTTCATGAACTCGCCGCGCAAGACGGACGCGCTGGCCTGGGGCCGCTACACCCCCGCGAGCAACTGGTGGATCCAGTTGATCAAGACCGGGCCGATCTCCAGCGGCACCTACAGCATCCCGAGCGTGGAGGTGCACTACCACGACGAGCGCACCAACGCCCTGGTCTTCCCCGCCATCGCCATCGCCTTCCAGACGCGCAGTTGCCGCCTGGTCGAAGGCAGTGTCCTCACCCGCACGTTGCACAAGACCTGGCTCAAGGATTTTTCCGGCATCGGCAGCACTGCCTGGCCGCTCGATGTCAGCATCGACCTGGAATGCGACCCCGGCCTCGACATCGCCTACCGTCTCGACGGGCTGACCCATGATGCGTCGACCCTGAAGAACACCTTCGGCATCACCATGGCACGTGGCGTCGGGGTGCAACTGACCGACCTGCAGAACATCCCGCTGTCGATCGGCAGCGAATACCCGCTCGGCCGCAGCGTGATGGGCGAGAAGAGGGTGCGAATCCCGCTGATGGCCCGTTACCGCCAGGTTGCGGAGCAGGTGACTCCCGGCCATGTGGTCGCCACGGCCACGCTGACCCTGTTCTACCGCTGATCGTTCAGGCCGGGCCCGGCAATGGCTGGCCCCGGTCGATCTTGCAGCTGAGGATGATCGAGGTGGTGGTGCGTTCCACGCCCTCGACATTGCCGATCTCGTCCAGCAGCAGGTCCAGCCGCTCCGGTGACTCGGCCCGCAGCCAGGCCACGTAGTCGAACTCCCCGCTCACGGTGCACAGCAACTGCACCTCGGCCATGCCGGTCAGCCGCCGCAGCACGTCCTTGCCGCTGCGCGGCCGCACGGTGATGCCCACGTAGGCCTGCAGGCCGCCTTCGGATACCCGCTGTCCCAGGCGCACGCCGTAGCCGCTGATGACCCCGGATCGCTCCAGGCGCGCCAGGCGCGAGTTCACCGTGGTGCGCGCGATGCCCAGGCGGCGGGCGAGGGTGGCGACGCTTTCCCGGGCGTTGATCTGCAGGGCGGCGATCAACTGGCGGTCGGTTTCGTCGAGGGGGAAGTGGCTTTCGGGCATGTCGGGCTCGTGCGAGAGGAAGCTGGAGCAAGGCTACCGGATGGCGCCCCGAAGACTAAGTCGATCATCATTTCGTCGCGCTCAGGAATGGCCTACAGCGCCTGGAGGGCCCTGCTGGCTTGGCCCCTTTCTCTCCATCGATAGCATGCCCCGCTCAGTCAAAACACGATGGGTGGCGAATCTTGTCGCGATATATGCTTTGGGTTCTTGCGGTTTTCCTTCTGGCCTCCTGGAGTCATGCCCGTGCATGCGCTTTGGATACGGGGCGTAAAACGGTGCAAGCGTTCCCGGCATCCATCAGCGCACCCCGCGATATTCCTGTCGGCGGAGTCATTTTCGATACCCATGGCTGGATTGGTACGGGCGACGCCTATGTGAGGTGCATGGAGCTCGGCTCTCACCACGTCAGTACGGGCTTCGTCAGTTCGCCCGCAGCGGTTTCGGGTCTCAGCGGGGTTTATGCCACCAGCCTGGAAGGCATTGGGGTGCGGGTCGGCTGGGCACAGAACTCGAACAACCTGCCCGCCAGCATCGGGGGCGGGGAAATCATGCACGGCAGCCGACCTCGCAGGGAGATCCCGCGCAACCACTACGCGCCTGCCCAGCGCTTCTGGGTCCAACTGGTCAAGACCAACGACAACCCCAGCTCAGGGGCGTTGTATGTCAATTCTGTGAGGATCTATTACGACAACGAACTGACCAACGAGCTGACCTTCTCACCCACCCAGCTGGTTTTCACCAAGAAGGGCTGCAGCCTGCGCACCCCTGACACCACGGTGACGTTGCCGACCACCAACCTGCATCACTTCACTGGGGTCGGCAGCACGGCCCGGGAGAAGGCCTTCAGCCTGAATCTCGATTGCGACCCGGATATCCGCATCTCCTACCGTGTGGACGGGCTGCATGAAGCCGGCTCGGTGCTCAAGAACGTGATAGGCCGGGACATGGCCAGGGGCATCGGCGTGCAATTGCTCAAGGGCAATGGCGGGGCGCCCCTGGCGCTGGGCGTCAGGAACGAGCACCTGAACACCGGCACCGCTGGCGGCCCCAGCGCGATTCCGCTGGTCGCGCGCTACTACCAGCTCGAGCCCACGGTCAGCCCGGGGCAGGTGCTGACCACCGCCACCCTCACCCTGTTCTACGAGTAGCGCGGTCAGGCCCCGAACAGCTGGCGCAGCGCGCTGGGGGAGAGCCCCGTCCAGCGCCTGAGCGAGCGGCGGAAGTTGGTGCTGTCGTGGAAGTGCAGGTACGCCGCCACCTCGTCGTTGCCGTAGCCCTTGATGCGGTAGAGGTAGAGCGCCACGTGCTTGCGCACCAGGTCACGCTGCTCCTGGTAGTGCGTGCCGTGCTTGGCCAGCTTGCGCTTGAAGGTGGCCGGGCTCATGGCGAAGGCCAGGGCCGCGTCCTCCAGCACCGGCGCCTCGCGCACCCGCTCCAGCAGCCAGCCGTAGAGCCGGTCCAGCAGGCTGGCGCGATGGCCCAGCGCCGCCAGCTGGCGCGCGCATTCCTGGCGTGCCACCTGGCCGGCGGTCTGCGACGCCTCCGGCAGCGCCCGGGTCAGCCAGGCGCGCGGCACTTGCATGGCGTCCACGTGCTGGTCGAAGCGCACCTCCTCCCCCAGGTGCACCCAGTACTGCTCGATGCAGCGCGGCTGGGCATGGGCGAAGTGGTAGCGCCACGGCAGCCGCTCCCCGCCCAGGCGCCGGCACAGCGCCGCCACCGCCGTCATGCTCGCCTCCAGCAGGAAGCGCCGGTGTTCCCCCGCCCCGCAGGCGTCCACCCAGTACAGCCAGGCGTCCTGCTCGTCCAGCACCAGCCGGGGCGCCAGCAACGGCGTCAGCAGCGCGCGCTGGCGGATTAGCTGCCCCAGCGCATCCTGCAGGTGCTCGGCATGCAGCAGGGTGTGGCTGGCGGCGCCGTAGTGGCCGGGCAGCAGCCGCTGGCCGAAGAGAAAGGCCGTGTCATCGGCGGCCAGCAGACGCCGGGCATTGCCGATCAGCCCGAGGAACTGCTGCGGGCTGACCAGCTGCCCGCCGGCGAGGATGTCCTCGTAGAACAGGCCGGTGCCCCGCAGCAGGCGGTGGCTGTCGATCCCCCGCGAGAGCGCCAGGTCGATCAGCACCGCCGGCTGGCCGTGGGCCGGGATGAAGCGGCTGTCGCACTCGTACCAGTCACCCCTGATGGTCATCGCGCACCTCAGGCACTGTGGGCCAGGCGCGGCGAGCGGGCCTTCGCCAGGGCCAGGTTGAGCCGTTGCAGCAGCGTCTCGGGGCTCTCGTCCAGGGCCATCGCCACCGCCGTGCTGGCGCGCAGTTGCAGGCGCTCGCCGTGCTGGCGGGTGCGGTGGGCGAAGTGCATCACCGCCTCGCCCAGCTCCGTGGCCAGCTGGTGCGCCTGGCGCTCGCCGGTGTTCGGCAGCAGCACCACGAAGCGGTCGCCGGCCAGGCGGCAGAGCAGGTCCTGGCGGCGCAGGTTGAGCAGCAGCAACTGGGTCAGCGCCAGCAGCAGGTGGTCGCCCTCGGCATGGCCGAAGCGGTCGTTGACCTGGCTGAAATCATCGATGTCGAGGATCACCAGCGACAGCGGCTGGCCGTTCGCGGCGGCCTCGCCCAGGCCCAGCTCCAGCTGGCGGCGCAGGTAGTCGGCGTCGCCCAGCGGGGTGAGCGTGTCGAACTGGCGGTGCTCGCGGAACAGCCGCTCGCGCTTCTCCATCTGCGCGCTGATGGCCAGCTGCTCGCGGTGCCAGTGGTAGATGCCCAGGGTCAGCAGCACCAGGCCGATGGGCATCGGCACCGACTCCAGCCAGTGGTCCCAGTGCACCGTGTCGGGCATGCGGATGAACTCATCGAGGCTGTCGATCCACCAGGAGAAGAACACCCCCGCCAGCCCCAGCACCAGCAGGTTGGTCACCCGCCCGGCGGGCCGGCTTTTCAGCACCAGGCCGATCCACACCAGCGCCAGCAGCGCCGAGCCGCCCTCGCCGAGGATGTCCAGCCAGACCCACTCCGACGCCGCCTTCAGATCGCCCACCGCCAGGTGCAGCAGCAAACCGATATTGGCCGCCAGGAACAGCGCGGTGAGCTTGAGGCGATGCAGCTTCAGCAGGGAGGTCATGGGCAGGTCCGGCGGGTTAGACCGGGCCAGCAGAGCAGATGATTGTGACGGCGAGGTTGCAGCGCCGGAGCGGGGTGGGAGGGTCGGATCGGCTCAGGGCACATGGGCAGATTTTCAGGTGCCCGGGTCGCATTCCGTAGGGGCGAATTCATTCGCCAAGCAGCCCGCAGGGCTGCCCCAGCGTGGCCTGGACGCTGCGTCGCCCCTGCAGGTCGGTGGGCGAATGAATTCGCCCCTACGGCGGCTCTGGAGGGTCCTATCAGCTCAAAACCCTAGGGTTACCCCCGCAAAACCCTGCCATTCCGGCCCTATGCCGTTGTCCTGTCACAGAAGCGTCATCCGTGCTGCCTAGCGTCCGCTCCCAAGTTGCCGGGTCATTTGCTCGGCCTGGATTCCATCCTGGGGAGAGCATTCATGTACAAGCGCAGCACCGCCGCCCGGCTTGCGGGCTTCACCTTCAGCGCACTGACCCTGGCCGTGGCCAGCGTTGCCTGGGCTGCCGACGAGGGCGCGGCCGGCGCCACCGAGCACGTCGAAGTGGTCGGCCAGGCCGCCAGCATCGACAAGGCCCTGAAAGAGCAGCGCGCCTCCGACAGCGTTGAAAGCGTGGTGCATGCCGACGGCGTCGCCCAGTTGCCGGACCAGAACGCCGCCGAAGCGGTGCAGCGCCTGCCCGGCGTCTCGGTGGAGCGCGACCAGGGCGAAGGCCGCTTCGTCAGCGTGCGCGGCCTGGGCCCGGACCTGAACAGCGTCACCATCAACGGCACCCTGGTGCCGGCCCCGGAAAGCGACCGCCGCGCCGTGGCCCTGGATGTGCTGCCCGCCGAGCTGGTGCAGTCGCTCACCGTGATCAAGACCCTCACCCCGGACATGGACGCCAACTCCCTCGGCGGCACCGTCGACGTGGAGAGCCTCTCCGCCTTCGACCACGAGGGCCTGTTCTACACCGGCAGCACCGAGGCCAGCTACGACGAGAACACCGACAAGACCAGCCCCAAGTTCTCCGGCGCCATCAGCGACCGCTTCAGCCTCGGCGACGGCATCGACAACTTCGGCGTGGCCGCCGCCCTGAGCTGGCAGGAGCGCAAGTTCGGCTCCGACAACGTCGAGACCGGCGGCGCCTGGGACTTCGAAGACGGCGCCCGCCTGGAGGAGCTGGAGCAGCGCGACTATGCCATCACCCGCGAGCGCGCCGGCGGCGGCCTCAACTTCGACTACAAGCCCGACGACGTTTCCAGCTACTACCTGCGCACCCTCTACAGCCGCTACAAGGACAGCGAGACGCGCAACGCCGCCGGCATCGAATTCGATGACGCGCGCCTGCCGGGCGAAACCGGTGACGGCGAGGGTTACCGCGAGCTGAAGGACCGCGAGGAAACCCAGGAGATCCAGTCCTACGTCTTCGGCGGCGAACGCATGATGGGCCTCTGGACCCTGAGCGGGCAGGCTGGCTACAGCCAATCCAGCGAAGACAGCCCCGGCCACATCGCCGGTGCCACCTTCGAAGGCATCCGCGACTTCACCGGCACCGGCTTCGACGACAGCAAGAAGCCGCGCCTGAACGTCGAGAACGGCTTCTACGACCCGGCCAACTTCGCCCTCGACCAGGTCGACTGGGAAAAGCAGAACACCGAGGACACCGAGAAGAACATCCGCCTGGACCTCGCCCGCGACTACGACCTCTCCGGCTACGCCGCCCAGGCCAAGTTCGGCGGCAAGCTCAGCCGCCGCGACAAGACCAACGACCTGGAAGCCTGGACCTACGAGGACCTGGATAACTTCTTCAGCGACGAACAGCTCAACCTCGGCCAGTTCCAGAAGGGCAACGTGCACTACACCCTCGACCGCTTCGGCCCCGGCATCAGCGCCAGCGCCATCAAGGGCCTGCTCGGCCAGCTCAACGCCGCCGACTTCTACAACGAGGAAGAGTCGCGGGTGAACGACTTCGACATGAGCGAAGACATCAACGCCGCCTACCTCATGAACACCCTGGACGTGGATGATTGGCGCTTCATCGCCGGCATGCGCTACGAGGGCACCGAGTTCGAAGCCAAGGGCACCGGCATCCGCGATGGCGACTACGAGAGCATCGAGCGCAAGCGCGACTACCACCACTGGCTGCCCGGCCTGCACGCGCGCTACCAGATCGACAAGGACACCCAGCTGCGCGCCGCCTGGACCAAGTCCGTGGTGCGCCCGACCTTCGGCCAACTGGCCCCGGGCTTCGTCATCGACGGCGACGAAGCCAGCTTCGGCAACCCCGACCTGTCGCCCCTGGAGTCGACCAACTACGACTTCGGCATCGAGCACTACCTGGGCCGCGCCGGGGTGGTTTCGGCCTTCGTCTTCTACAAGGACATCCAGAACTTCGTCTACAACACCGACCTGGCCGGCACCGGCGACTGGGCGACCTTCGACGAAGCCAACACCTTCGCCAACGGCGACAGCGCCAAGCTCTACGGCCTGGAACTGGCCTACTCGCAGAAGTTCGACTGGCTGCCCGCCCCCTGGAACGGCCTGCTGCTGGGCGCCAACGCCACCTTCAGCCGTTCCGACGCCAGCATCGAAGGCTTCGACCAGGCCAGCGGCCGCACCCTCAAGCGCGACATCGACCTGCCCAACCAGTCCGACACCGTCGGCAACCTGATGCTGGGCTGGGAGAACGACAAACTCAGCCTGCGCCTCTCGGCCAACTACAAGTCCGACTACCTCTACGAAGTGGCCCCGGTGGGCGACCGCCAGCACGATCTGCACGTGGATGCGCAGACCTTCGTCGACTTCAGCGCCCGCTACTTCCTGACGAAGGAGCTGCAGCTTTCCTTCGAGGCGCAGAACCTCACCGACGAGAGCTACTACGTCTACACCGGCAGCCGCAGCTACAACGCCCAGTACGAGGAATACGGCCCGACCTACACCCTCGGCCTGACCTTCACCCACTTCTGATCGCCGCGCCCTCCCACCGGGGAGGGCGCTCCCCCGCATCGCCTGGAACCGCCCGATGACCCACACCCGCACCCGCAATCCCCTGCTGCTCGCGGCCCTGCTCGGCCTGGCCGCCTGCCAGCCGCAGCCGGCCGCCGAAGCCCAGGCCCCGCAACTGGCCCTCAGCCCCTGGGGCGCCTCGGCCAAGGTCAAGGCCGAAGACCTGCGCCAGCTGCCCGGCTCCGCCATGCGCCTGGCCGCCAGCGAGCGCAACGGCCTGCTCCTGCTGGACGGCGAAGGCCAGGAGCTGGCGCGCCTGCCCGGCTCCTTCTCCAGCCTCGACCTGCGCAGCGCCGGCCCCAAGGGCCTGATCGCCGCCAGCCTCGACAACGCCACCCAGCAGGCCACCCTGGTGAGCCTGGATACCGGCACCCATCGCTGGGGCCGCACGCTGCAACTGCCGGCCCGTGACTACGCCGTCGCCGGGCTCTGCCTGTACCGCGACGACGCCCGCAACCTCTACCTGTTCCTGGTGGGCGAAGACGGCCACGGCGAGCAGTGGCTGGTGGGTGCCGGTGAGCGCCTCAACGCCGAGGCCCGCCACGTGCGCGGCCTGGCCCTGCCGCCGGCCGCCGAGTACTGCCAGGTGGACGATGCCGCCAACCGCCTGTTCGTCAACGAAGAGAACGTCGGCCTCTGGGCCTACCCGGCCCACCCGGAAGCCGACAGCGCCCGCGTGCCGGTGGACCTGGTCGCCCCCTTCGGCGGCCTGGCGAAAAGCGCCGGTGCCATGGCCGTGGTCCCCGGCGGCCTGTTGGCGCTGGACCCTGGCGCCGCCCGCCTGCACCTCTACCAGCAGCAGGGCGAGGCCTGGAACGCGGTGGCCAGCCTGCCGCTCCCCGGCCTGGAAGAGCCCGAGCGGATTGCCGTCGCCACCAGTGCCCAGGGCACCGACCTGCTGGTGCAGGACGACGCCAGCGGGCGCCTGTACCAGGGCCGCCTGGACTGGCAGGCGCAGCCCGTGGCCCTGCCGCCCGTGCTGCCCAGCGTCGCCTCCCTGCGCCAGAGCGAGCCGGTGGGCCGCCAGGGCGACGCGGCGGACGACCCGGCCATCTGGGTCAACCCCAACGACCCGGCCGCCAGCCGCGTGCTCGGCACTAACAAGAAGCAGGGCCTGCTGGTCTACGGCCTCGACGGCCAACTGCTGCAGGAGCTGCCGGTGGGCCGCCTGAACAACGTCGACGTGCGCCCCGGCTTTGCCCTCGGCGGCCAGCGGGTCGACCTGGCGGTGGCCAGCAACCGCGACACCAACAGCCTCAGCCTGTTCGCCATCGACCGCGCCACGGGCGAGGTGAAGCCGGCCGGCGAGGTGCGCACCCCGCTCAAGGAGATCTACGGCATCTGCCTGTTCCAGCCGGCCTCCGGCGAGCTCTATGCCTTCGCCAACGGCAAGGACGGGCGCTTCCTGCAGTACCGCCTGGACGGCGCCAGCGGTGAAGCGAGCGGGCAGCTGGTGCGCGAGTTCCGCGTCGAGAGCCAGCCCGAGGGTTGCGTCGCCGACGACCAGCGCCAGCGCCTGTTCATCGGTGAGGAAGACGTCGGCGTCTGGGCCCTGGACGCCCGCGCCGACGCCCCCGCCGAGCTGCACTCGGTGATGCAGGTGGGCGAGACGTTGCACGCCGACGTCGAGGGCCTGGGCCTGTACCAGAGCGACGCCCGCGACTACCTGGTGATCTCCAGCCAGGGCAACGACAGCTACGTGGTACTCGACGCCGAGCCGCCCTTCGCCCTGCGCGGTGCCTTCCGCGTCGGCCTCAACGCCGCCGCCGGCATCGACGGCGCCTCGGAGACTGACGGCCTGGAAGTCACCTCCGCCAACCTCGGCGGCCCCTGGAACCAGGGAATGCTGGTGGTGCAGGACGGCCGCAAGCGCATGCCCGAGCAGACCCAGAACTTCAAGTTCGTGCCCTGGGCCGAGGTGGCCCGGACCCTGGGTTTGCACTGAGCTGTCATCAACCCGTCATCGCCGCGTAATCGAATAGGGCCCTGCGGGGCCCGGCAACACGAGGAACCAACCATGCACGCAACATTGGAACAGATGACCGTCTGGGGCCTGATCAGCGACGCCAGCCTGCTGGTGAAAGGGGTGATGGCGATCCTGCTGTTCGCCTCCCTGTTCAGCTGGTACCTGATCGTCCAGCGCGGCGCCCTGCTGGCGCGCGTCGAGCGCCAGGCCAAGGCTTTCCAGGCGCGCTTCCGTGGCACCGCCGAACTCGGCCAGCTGCAGCGCAAGGACGGCGAGCCGGACGAGGACGCCGCCCTGGAGCGCATCTTCCTGGCCGGCTACCAGGAGTTCGCCCAGCTGCGCCGCGAGCCGGGCATCGCCCCGGAGATGGTGGTGGACGGCGTCGAGCGCAGCCTTTACGTCGCCATCGCCGAGCAGGAAGAGCGCCTGGAGAAGGGCCTCACCTTCCTCGCCACCGTCGGTTCGGTCAGCCCCTACATCGGCCTGTTCGGCACCGTGTGGGGGATCATGAATTCCTTCATCGGCCTGTCCCAGGTGCAGCAGGCGACCCTCTCCACCGTCGCCCCGGGCATCGCCGAAGCGCTGATCGCCACCGCCATCGGCCTGTTCGCCGCCATCCCCGCAGTGATCGCCTATAACCGCTTCTCGGCCCGCGCCCAGGGCCTGGTGGCGCGCTACTACGCCTTCGGCAACGAACTGCAGGGCCGCCTGCAACGTCGCCTGGCCGGCGCCAACCCCGTCGCCGCCGCAGCCTGAGGTGCAGCATGCTCGTCCGTCCCCAGCGCAAGCACGGCCCCAAGGCCGAAATGAACGTGGTGCCCTACATCGACGTGATGCTGGTGCTGCTGGTGATCTTCATGGTCACCGCGCCGATGCTCACCCAGGGCGTGAAGATCGAACTGCCCAAGGTGGCCAGCGAGGCGCTGCCCCGTGACAGCCAGCAGCGCATCCTCACCCTCTCGGTGAAGGCCGACGGCGGCTACTACTGGAACCTGGGCACGGAGCTGGACACCGAAAGCCAGACCGACAGCGCCGTGGCCCTGGAGGAGATGACCGCCAAGGTGGGCGCGCTGATCGCCGAGCGCGGCGACACCCAGGTGTACATCCGCGCCGACCAGGACGCCGGCTACGGCAAGGTGGTGGCCGCCATGGCCGCGCTGCAGCAGGGCGGGGTGGCCAACCTGGGGCTGATCACCGAGGCGCCGCAATGAGCGTGATGGTCATGAGCGATGCGCCTCTCTCCAGTCTGTCGCTGCCCAGCGCCCGTACCTGGCGCAACGCCTTCGCCGCCGGCTGCGCCCTGGCCCTGCACCTGGGCGTGCTGGCGCTGCTGATGGCCGGCTGGGCCCCCGAGCGCCCCGCCGAACCGGCCCAGCGGGTGCTTACCACCCAACTGATCAGCCTGCCTGCGCCAGCCCCCGAACCGGTTCCCGCGCCGGTGCAGCCGGCTGTCGCGGAAGCCGCCCCGGTGGAACCGCTACCGACGCCCGTCGAGCCGGTGCCGCCGCAGGTGGACCCGCGAATCGAGCAGCGCAAGCTGGAACAGGCCGCCCTGGCCCGCAAGCGCGTGGAAGAACAGAAGCGCCAGGAGCAGGTGCAGCAGGAAACCCGGCGCCGCGAGCAGCAGCGCCTGGAAGCAGAGCGCGTTGCTGCGGCTGCCGAGCAACAGCGCCAGCTCGATCTTGCCCGCCAGGCGGAACAGCAGCGCCTGGCCGCCGAGCGTGCCCGCCAGGCCGAAGCCGCCGCCAACAGCCGCCAGTACCTGCCCATCGCCAAGGAGGCGCCGGACTATCCCCAGCGCGCCCTCGACAAGGGCATCCAGGGCGATTGCACGGTGGAGTACCGGGTGAATCCCCAGGGCCGCGTCGAGGACCCGCAGGTGGTGGGCGACTGTCACCCGCTGTTCATCCGCCCGTCATTGGTCGCGGCGCAGACTTTCCGCTACCAGCCGCGCCTCGAAAACGGCCAGCCCGTGGCCGTGCCAGGCGTGCGCAACACCTTCCACTACCGCATCGAACGCTGAGCGCGGAGCGCCGGCGCATAACCAGAAGAGAACCGTGATGACCCAGGATTTCGACGCCTTCCACGCCGCACTCGCCGCCCATGACGACGTGGCCATCAACCCCAGCGGCAACCGCAGCCTGGACCGGATGGTGGACGCCGGCCGCCGTAACGTCCTCAAGGGCGGCCTGGCCATGGCCGCCCTGGGCTTCTTCGGCGGCGGCATCAGCGCCTGCCGCGCGGTGGCCGACGACGGCCTGCTGGGCTTCAAGGGCGTGCCCCAGCAGTTCGATGCCAAGTTCGACAAGGTGATAGTCGCCGACGGCTACAGCGCCACGCCGTTCTTCTCCTGGGGTGATGCCGTGCTGGCCGATGCGCCGGCCTTCAAGGGCGATGCCAGCGAAACCTGGGAAGACCAGCTCAAGCAGGCCGGCGACAACCACGATGGCATGCACTTCTTCCCCTTCCCGGACGCGCCCAACGACCACGGCCTGCTGGTGATCAACCACGAGTACATCAACCCCACGCTGCACAGCGCCGGCATCGTCTTCGTCGAGGGCAAGCGCAAGGCGGAGGACGTGAAGAAGGAGCAGGCGGCCCATGGCGTCAGCGTCATCGAGGTGAAGAAGGACGGCGACGGCCACTGGCAGCGGGTCGCCGGCTCGCGCTACAACCGCCGCATCTCCACCCTCACACCCATGCAGCTCACCGGCCCGCTGGCCGGCCACGCCGCCATGAAGACCGCCTCCGACCCCAGCGGCCTGGAGGTGATCGGCACCCTCAACAACTGCTCCATGGGCGTGACCCCCTGGGGCACCTACCTCGCCTGCGAGGAGAACTGGCACAACTACTTCATCAACCGCGACCCGGCCGACTACGCCCAGCGCGTGTCCCACAAGCGCTACGGCATCGCCAAGGAAGGGGTGAGCAAGAACTACGGCTGGGAGACCGCCGACGCCCGCTTCGACGCCACGCCCTACCGCGACCAGCCCCACGACGGCCACGTGCAGGAACCCAACCGCTTCGGCTGGGTGGTGGAGATCGACCCCTTCGACCCCACCAGCAAGCCGAAGAAGCGCACCGCCGTCGGCCGCTTCTGCCGCGAGTGCTCCACCCTGTCCCTCGGCAAGGACGGGCGCATGGCCTACTACTACGGCGACGACACCAAGGGCGAGTACATCTACAAGTTCGTGCCCAGCGGCCGCTTCGACGCCGCCAACCCCAAGGCCGCCCGCGACTTGCTGGATGAGGGCACCCTCTACGTTGCCCGTTTCGACGATGACGGCAAGGGCCAGTGGCTGGCCCTGGTGCACGGCCAGAACGGCCTCACCGCCGAGAACGGCTTCGCCAGCCAGGCCGAGGTGCTGCTCAACGCCCGCGCCGCCGGCGACATACTCGGCGCAACGCCCATGGACCGCCCCGAGTGGGTGGCCGCCCACCCGGAGACCCGTGAGGTCTACGTCACCCTCACCAACAACGACGACCGTGGCAGCAAGAAACCGGTGAACGCCGCCAACCCGCGCCCGCACAACCTGCACGGGCAGATCCTGCGCTGGAACGAAGCGGGCGGCGATCCCACCGCCACCACGTTCCAGTGGGAGATCTTCCTCCTCGCCGGCGAACCCCAGGGCGCCAAGGACGACAAGGGCCAGGCGGTGCCGGCCAACCTGATCGGCACCATCAACGGCGACGCCTTCTCCTCCCCGGACGGCCTGGCCTTCGACCCCGCCGGCCGCCTGTGGATCGAGACCGATTTCGACGACATCGAGCCGGCCATGGCCCGCATCGGCTGCAACCAGCTGCTCTGCGCCGATCCCAAGACCCGCGAGGTGCGTCGCTTCCTGGTCGGCCCGCGTGGCTGCGAACTCACCGGCATCACCTTCACCCCGGACGGCCGCAGCATGTGGGTGAACATCCAGCACCCCGGCATCAGCTACCCCGCCAGCGACGGCAAGAGCCGCCCGCGCTCCACCACCGTGCTCATCACCAAGAACGACGGCGGCGTGATCGGCAGTTGATGCACGCGATGCGGGCCCTGTAGGAGCGAGCTCTGCTCGCGAAGCTTGGCGACGCCAATGTGGCGGGTTTCACCCGCCCGACAAGGGCTCGGCAACCTCCGGTGATGGACCGCTCTCCGTAGGTTGGCGCCGAGCGCAGCGAGGCCCAACGATGCGGGCTCGACTCCGCGCGTTGGGCCTCGTACCTCGGCCCAACCTACGGGCGTGCATGACACCGGCTCTCGTAGGTCGGGTGAAACCCGACGCTCCGCTATGGCTTCGGCGGCCGCCTGTGTACGCCGGCCAGCACCTTGTCGGCGAAGGCGGCGGGGCCGCGTACTTCGAGGTAATGCACCTGCTCGCCATCGGGGATGAAGAACACCTGGTAGGGCTTGCCGTCCTGGCTGGTGCGCCAGGCGAAGAGCTCGATGCCGTCGATGCGGTAGGGCGTGAGGCTGGCCTTGTCGCCGCACAGGTCCATGGCCTGGCGCATGGCGAACACCCATTCGCGGGCTTCGGGCGTGGCGGCGCTGTCATCGCCGAACAGCAGGCGCACCTGTTGCGCCGGGGTGCCCAGGCCGGCATTGCCCAGCTCCTGCTGCGTCATCGGATGGTGGGCGAGGCTGTGGCCGTCGGGGTAGCGGGCGATCAGCAGATCACCGCTGTGCAGCAGCAGCTCGGGCTGCTCCACCAGGCCCAGTTGCAGTTTCTCCTTGCCCGCCAGCACCAGCGGCAGGCCCGTCGCCTTGGCGGCGGTGAGTTCCTGGTGCGGGGCAGGGCGATAGTCGCAGCCCTGGGCCAGGGCGTTCGAGCCAATCACCAGCAGGGCCAGCGGCAGCAGGCGTTTCATCGTCGTCATCCATGCGTCTGTGAGGCGGCGAGCTTAGCAGCGCAGCGGAACCCCGGGTGCGCCACCGTTCTCGTGCTCAAACCGAGTGGTACAGGGCGGCCAGTTCATCGGCGAAGGCTTCGAAGGCGGTCCGCACCGGCTGGCTCGGCTACCCATCGGATGCGGCATTCAGTCGCGCCTTCAGCGTTTCAACGGCATGGCGCCAGGGGGGGCGAGGCGGCGCCTGGCGACCAGCGGTATGGCCTGAAACCCGCACAAGGATTGATACAGGGAGGGTTGGCGCTGGTGGCGCCGTGCCATACTTTCGCCAAGTCGGCTTTGTATGGGCGATCCCCTGGAAGCTGTTTACCTGAGGGTGCGGGAGGTGAGGTCAGGGATGGATAAGGTCCAGCTGTTGCTCAGCCACTACGCCGAGAGCCGTTACACGCGGCAGCTCAACAAAGGCTTTGGATGGCTGCGTTTCGAGCCCGAACTGGAGGCGGAGTACCGCATCTCCAATTACCGGGCCTTTCGCACCACGCGAATCGGCGCCCTCTGCACGCTGCTGCTGGCGCTGCTGTTCTTCCTCGGCTTCGACATCTTCTACGCCCTGCGCCACTACGATGCGACGCTGACCCCGGCGATCTTCGGCATGCGCCTGATCGCCCTGGCCGGGATCATGCTTTCGGCGACCATGGTGCTCTACGGCAACGATCGCTCGGCCGGCGCCTTCTGGGTGCCCTGCACCGTGTTCTTCATCGGCACCACGACGCTGGTCAGCAACATCCTCTACATGCAGGTGCTGGAGCAGGTCGGGATGCCCTTCAACATCGACGGCATGATCCTGGTGCTGATCGCCATCTTCTTTCCCGTGGGCTACAGCTACTGGGGGTCGGTGGTGTGCGCGCTGGTCACCTTCATCACCATGCTGGTGGCGATCCCGGCCTTTCTGCCGGCGGGGTATCTCGACGACTTCGTCGCGCTGTCCATCTACCCGCTGGTCGCCATGTTCTTCGCCGGCATGTCGCGCTACTTCCAGGAGTCGGCCACGCGGCGCCAGTTCCTCACCCGCGCGGCGCTCAAGGAGCTGGCCGACAGCGACAGCCTGACCGGCCTGTGCAACCGGCGCATGTTCGAGATCCTGCTGGATCGTTCCCTGCGTGAAAGCCAGCGCGAGCGCCATTGCCTGGGGCTGATGCTGGTGGATGTGGATTTCTTCAAACGCTACAACGACCTCTACGGCCACCCGGCCGGGGACGCGGTGCTCAAGGCGGTGGCCGAGGCCCTGCAGAGCACGCCCCGGCGCTCCCTGGACTTCGCCGCGCGGCTCGGTGGCGAGGAGTTCGCCCTGGTGTTCTGCGACCTGGTGCCGGTGTTCGCCGAGCGGGTGGCGGAAGAGGTGTGCCGGCGCATCGAGGGGCTGGCCATTCCCCACGAAGGCTCCAACATCGGCCCGGTGCTGACCGTCAGCGTCGGCATGGCCCTGAGCCAGCCTGGCGACACCCGTGACAGCCTCTACAAGCGGGCGGACGAGGCGCTCTACACCTCGAAAGGGGGGGCCGCAACCGCGCGACCCTGGCCGCCGAAGTGGGCTGAGCCCACTCGGGTGATGTTTTTTTCATCCTTCCTTCACCGCGTTTTCACTCCTTCCCGGTCACTCTCGCCTCGCGCTGGGCAGACCGGGTCCGTGTCCGCGCAGAGGGTTGCATCCATCAGGCAGCCACATCCGTGCGGGCCCCGGGAGTCGTGATGAATAAATTGCCCCAGATCACCCTGGCCTTCTGGATCATGAAGATCTGCGCCACCACCCTGGGCGAGACCGCCGGGGACCTGCTGTCGATGACCCTGGACGTTGGCTACGCCATCAGCTCGCTGATCCTCATCAGCGCCTTCTTCGCCACCCTGCTCACGCAGCTGGCGAGCAAGCGCTACAACCCGCTGGTGTACTGGGCGGTGATCCTCTCCACCAGCACCGCCGGCACCACCATGTCGGACTTCATGGACCGCACCCTGGGCCTGGGCTATGCCACCGGCTCGGCGATCCTGGTGGGCATCCTGCTGTGCATCTTCGCGCTGTGGCGGGTCACCGAGGGGTCGCTGTCGGTGGACCGCATCCGTTCGCGGCGCGGCGAGCTGTTCTACTGGGGCGCGATCCTCTTCTCCAACACCCTGGGCACGGCGCTGGGCGACTTCCTCGCCGATGACTCCGGGCTCGGCTTCGCCGGTGGTGCCTTGCTGATCGGCGGTGCCCTGGCGCTGGTGGTGGCGGCCCATTACTTCACGCGGATCTCCACCGTGCTGCTGTTCTGGCTGGCCTTCGTGCTCACCCGGCCCTTCGGCGCGACCCTGGGCGACGTGCTGACCAAGACCCACGAGAAGGGCGGGCTGGACTTCGGCACCGTCGGCTCCTCCCTGGTGCTCGGTGGCGTGCTGCTGGTGCTGGTGGTGTACGCGACCTGGGTGCAGCGCCAGCGCGCCGCCTACGCGGGGCTGACGCTGGTGCGCACGCCTCAGCGATAGGCCGAGGCGGCGAGTGCGCGGGCGAGGCTCATGTCGTCGGCGCTCGCCGTCGCCGGTTGTCGGTGCAGTTCCTGCAGGGTGCGCTCCAGCTGCGCGCCACGGATGCGCCCATCGCTGGCGACGAAGGCCATCGCATCGTCCCGCGCCTGGGCCTGGATGCCCGGCTGGCGCTCCTCCTGGCTGAGGTTGCTGGTGGTAGCGGGGGCGAAGGTGATGGCCGCGCTGCTGCTGAGCAGCCAGGAGCCGGAGCCTTCGTCGGCCAGCGCGGCGGCTGGCAGGGCCAGCAGCGCGAGGCAGAGCGAGAGTGTCGGGCGCATGGTAGGGGTCAGGGCAGGGTCTTCAGTGCCGCGCAGCTGGCTTCGTAGCGCTGGCCACAGGCGGCCTGGTAGAGGCGACGGGCCTGGTCCGGGTCGCGCGGCACGCCCTGTTCGCCCTTGAGGTAGAGGCTGCCGAGCACGTGCTGGGCCATCGGGTTGCCGGTGGCGGCGGACTGGTTGAGGTACTGCAGCATCGCCTGCTGGTTGGCGTAGGCCGGGTCGTTACGCCCGGTGTAGAGGTAGGCGAGGCTCACCGCCGCCATGGCGTGGCCCTTGTCGGCGGCACGCTTCCACCAGAACTCCGCCTGCTTGAGGTCGGCGGGCTTGGCCACGAAGAAGTGGCTGCCCAGCTGGAACTGCGCTTCCAGGTCGCCGCGCTCGGCGTTGGTGCGCAGCAGCTCCAGGGGCGTGGGCTGGTCCTGCACCTGGTTGGGCAGGCGCTGCGGCGGTGCTTCGGGCTTGGGCTGGTCATGGCTGCAGCCGGCCAGCAGGGCCAGGGCGCAGAGCGCCGCCAGGTGTATCGCTTTCATCCATTCACTCCTGCCGCCGCCAGGTTTTGCGGCGTGCTTCATACGGTAGTCAGACGGCGTATCCGACAACAGCTTTTGCCAGGGGTGCAACGCCATCCTGTGAGCCGGTCGTGATCGTCGGCATTTCGTCGCTTGGCTTTGTGAAAATCAGATGCTAGATTTTCATGAAATTTATCAATTTAAATTTCATGAGGCCTCGCATGTTCAAGCAATCCGCCCAGCATGTCGGCACCTGGTACGCCGCCAGCTACCCCGGCTCCATCCCCCTGCGCCCGCGCCTGCAAGGCAGCCTGGACTGCGAGGTGCTGATCATCGGCGCCGGCTTCAGCGGCCTGCACACCGCGCTGCGCCTGGCCCTGGCCGGCAAGCGCGTGGTGCTGCTGGAGGCCAGCCGCGTGGCCTGGGCGGCCTCCGGACGCAATGGCGGGCAGGCGCTGCTGGGCTGGTCGTGCGACATGCCGCCGCTGGAAAAGGCACTGGGGCAGGAGCGCACCCGCCGCCTGTGGGACAGCATGCGCTGGGCCGCAGGCGAGATGCGCGAGCTGCCGCAGCGCCACGGTTTCGATGTCGACTACCGCGTCGGCAGCCTGTGGACGGCGGTGCTGGAGCGCCGCGTCGAACTGCTGCGCGAGGCCCAGCGTGACGCCGAGCAGAAGTGGGGCTACGACGCCATGCGCCTGATCGAGCGCGACGAGCTGCCGGAGTGGATCGACAGCCCGCGCTACAAGGCGGCGCTCTATGACCCGGAGGCCGCCCACCTCAACCCGCTGAAGCTGGCCCAGGGCCTGGCCGCCGCCATCGAAGCCGCCGGCGGGCGCATCTTCGAGCAGAGCCAGGTGCTGGAATACCGCGAGACGCCGGCCGGCTACGTGGCGCGCACGCCCGAGGGCGAGGTGCGTGGCGACGTGCTGGTGCTGGCCTGCAACGCCTACGTCGACGGCCTGGACCGCCAGCTGTCCTCGCGCCTGCTGCCGGTGGGCTCCTACCAGGTGGCCACCGCGCCGCTGGACCCGGAGCTGGCGCGCTCGCTGCTGCCGAAGAACAGCTGCGTGATCGACAACCAGTTCGTGCCCGACTACTTCCGCCTCACCCCCGACCACCGCCTGCTGTTCGGTGGCGGCTGCACCTACCTGGGCGGCCTGCCCAAGGACGTGCCGGCGGCCACCCGGCCCTACCTGGAGCGGGTGTTCCCGCAGCTCAAGGGCGTGCAGATCGACTACGGCTGGGGCGGCCACATCGACGTGACCATGAAGCGCACCCCCGACATCGGCCGCCAGGGCCAGCGCTACTGGCTGCAGGGCTTCTCCGGCCACGGCATCCTGCCAACCCTGGCCGGTGCCCGCGCGGTGGCCGACGCCATCCTCGGCGACGAACAGCTGCTGGCGCTCTACCAGGGCCTCGACAACCCGCGCTTCCCCGGCGGCTCGCTGCTGGCCGCACCGCTGGAAGCCGCCGGCAAAGCCTGGTATCGCTTGCGCGACCTGGCCTGACGCCGGCACCGAAGGAGATTCGACATGGACATGCAAGACGAGATCGAAGGCCTCGCGATCCTCATCCGCGACCTGCGCAAGCACAAGAACCTGACCCTGGGCGAACTGGCCGCGCGCATCGACCGCTCGGTGGGCTTCCTCTCCCAGGTGGAGCGCGGCCTGTCGCGCCCCACGGTGGCCGACCTCACCGCCATCAGCGAGGCCCTGGGCGTGCCCACCACCTACTTCTACAGCCTCAGCAAGCCCCGCGAGGTGCGCTGGGTGACCCGCCCCGGCGAGCGCCGCACGCTCTACTACGCCGGCGGCATCACCGACGTGCTCGCCTCGCCGAACATGTCGGCCGGCTTCTCCATGCTCGAAAGCCACCTGGAGCCCGGCGCCACCAGCGGCGAAGGCCACCTGGACGACAGCTCCGAGCAGGGCGGCTTCGTGCTCGAAGGCGAGCTCAGCATCTGGCTCGACGACGCCGAGGAACCGGTGGTGCTGCAGCCCAACGACAGCTTCCAGCTGCCGGCCCACGCGCAGTTCCGCTACGCCAACCTTTCCGATAAACCAACGCGGGTCTTATGGGTATTCACCTGAAATCCGGCCATAACCTGCTGCGCTCGGCCAGGCTGCGTTGAAACCAGGCTCGGACTGCTCGTTTACGGCTCGTAAACTCCGCGTCCTCGCCTGATTTCGCCTTGCCCGTCCTTCGCTCGCGACGGTTCTGATCCGAATTTCCCCGCAACTCCCTGTGTGCGAAGGACAAGAAGAAATGAATACGCAACATCCCGACCTGCTCGCCGAAGTGCGTGCCTTCCGTGCCCGGTACCCGGAGATCCGCTACGTGGACCTGATCTGCCTGGACATCCCCGGGCACTTCTACGGCAAGCGCTACCCGGTGGAGATGCTGGAGAAGGTCGCCGCCGGCGGCCCGCTGAAGCTGCCGCAGAACTGCGTGCTGCTGGGCACCCAGGGCGGGCTGTACCCCATCGGTGACTACTGCTTCGCCGACGGTGACCCGGATGCGCCGCGGCGCCTGGTGCCGGGCACGTTGAAGCCGGTGTGCTGGGAGCGCCAGCCCCTGGGGCAGATGCTGATCACCTCCGACGGCACCTCGGCGCCCATCGAGTTCGAGCCGCGCGAAGTGCTGGCCCGTGTGCTGCAGCGCCTGGCGCGCCGTGGCATCCGTCCGGTGGTGGCCTTCGAGCTGGAGTTCTACCTGTTCGACCGCACGCTCAAGGACGGCCTGCCACAGTTCCCCCGCGACGCCCTGTGCGACGACGAGGACGACCAGCCCAACATGCACATCGAGCGGCTGTCGCGCTTCTCCACCGTGCTCCACGAGATGGTCGAGGCGGCCAACCAGCAGGGCGTGGCGGCGAATGTGATGACCGCCGAACTGGGCCCGGGGCAGTTCGAGATCAACTTCGGCCACTGCGACGACGGCCTGCAGGCTGCCGACTGGGCCGCCCTGTTCTGCCGCAGCACCCGAGGCGTGGCGCTGAAGCACGGCCACCGCGCCAGCTTCATGAGCAAGCCCTACCTGGACGCGCCGGGCAGCGGCATGCACGTGCACGTCAGTCTCTACGACGAGGCCGGTACCAACCTGCTCGACGCCGATGGCCAGCGCCCCCTGCGCCACGCCGTGGCCGGCTGCCTGGAGCTGCTGCCGCACTGCATGCCGATCTTCGCCGCCAACCACAATGCCTTCCGCCGCTACGGCGCCATGGTCAACGCCGCCAGCCGCGCCAGCTGGGGCTTCGAAGATCGCGATGCGTGCATCCGCATCCCCGAATCCGACGGCCGCAACCTGCGCATCGAACACCGCCTGGCCGGCGCCGACGCCAACCCCTACCTGGTGCTGGCGGCCATCCTCACCGGCATGGAACACGGCCTCGACGCCGCGAAAGAGCCCATCCCCCCGCTCAACGAAGACCGCTCCAGCGGCATCGACTTCCCCACCGACATGCCCGCCGCCGTCGCCGCCATGCGCCAGAGCGCTGCCGTCAACGAAGGCCTCGGCAGCGAGTTCGTGATGGTCTATTGCGAGAACAAGCGCCAGGAGTACCTCGACTTCATCAACGAAGTCAGCGCGCGGGAATATCGGTGGTACATGTAGCTGGAAGCTGGAAGTGTCCTGCGTAGGGTGGGTAGAGCGTAGCGAAACCCACGCGGTCGGCGTTCGACACGACGCCGAATGGTGGGCCGGTGAAGCGTGGTCCACCCGCTTGGATGCCGGGTGCTCCCAGGCGTACGAAAGCTGCACAGCTTCTGGACTTCTGGCTTCCAGCTAAATCAACTTCAAGCTCCGCCGAAGGCGGCCACCAGATCCTCGACGAACGCCTGCTGCGCTTCGCTGGGTTCGCGGCCGCGGTGGTGGGTGAGGCGGAATTCGACGTTGAAGCCCAGCCGCTCCGGGAGCAGGGCGCGGAGTTGCCCGCGTGCCTCCCAGGGCGCGGCGATGTGGCGGGGCAGGTAGCCGATGTGGGCGCCGGAGAGGATCAGCGCCAGGGTGCCTTCCACCTGCTCGGTCACCGCGCTGCTGGCGGCGGACTGGAAGGGCTCGGCCTCGCCGATGAAGCGGTAGGGGTGCAGCACCCGGTCGCAGTGGCGCAGGTCGCTCTCGGTCACGCGCGTGCGGTCGAACAGCGGGTGCCCGGCGCCGCAGAACAGCAACTGCTCCTCGACGAACAGCGGCTGGTGCTCCAGCGCCTGCTGGTTGCCGGAGAAGTAGCCGATGGCCAGGTGCAGCTGGTCCTGCAGCAGGCGCCGCTCCAGTTCGGCGGGCATGGCGCTGAGCAGCTCGATGCGCACCGCCTGGCGGCGCGCGCGGAAGCGCCGGATGGCGTCGGCCAGGCGCTGCATCACGGCATCGTCGAGGGACTCGGAGAGGCCGATGCGCAGCTCGCCCAGGAGCATGTCGGCCATGCCCCGCGCCTCGCCCTTGAAGGTTTCGATGGCGCCGAACAGCCGCCGCGTCGCCGCCAGCACCTGTTCGCCCTTGGGCGTGAGGCGGAAGCCGGCCTTGCCCCGTTCGCACAGGCGAAAGCCCAGGCGCGTCTCCAGCTTGGCCATCTGTGTGCTGATGGTGGACTGGCCCACCCCCAGCGCACCCTGGGCGGCGCTGAAGCCGCCGCTTTCGACCACGGTGACGAACAGCCTGAGCAGTTGCAGGTCCAGGTCCTGGAGTTGGGCGAGCATGTGAATCTCCAAACATCGATGGCGAGCGATGCCAAAGTAGAACACTTCATATTTATCCGAAGCAAAGCCTGGCGCAGGATCGCCCCATCACCGCTCCGGGAGCTTTCGCCATGCGCCTTTCCCTGTTGTTCGCCCTGCTCGCCGCCTGTGTCCTGCCCGCCCATGGGCAGGACCGGGAGCTGAACCTCTACAGCTGGTCCGCCTACATCCCGCCCCAGGCGCTGGAGCGCTTCAAGGCCGAGACCGGCATCAAGGTGAAGTACGACATCTTCGACAGCGCCGAGGCCCTCGACGCCAAGCTGATGACCGGCGGCAGCGGCTATGACGTGGTGTTCCCCGCCAGCAGCGGCCTGGCGCGGGCGATCAAGGCCAATGCGGTGCAGCCGGTGCAGCGCGAGCAACTGCAGCACTACGCCAACCTCGACCCGCAGCTGCTGGCCAAGCTCGCCAGCGTCGACCCCGGCAACCGCTTCGGCGTGCCCTACACCTGGGGCACCATCGGCCTGGGCATCAATCGCGACGCGGTGCAGCAACGCATCCCCGACGCACCGCTGAACAGCCTCGACCTGCTGTTCAAGCCCGAGTACGCCAGCCGCCTGAAGGACTGCGGCATCGCCGTGATCGACTCGCCCCAGGAGGTCATCAGCGTCGCCCTGCACTACCTCGGCAAGGACCCATACAGCACCGCCAGGGCCGACCTCGCGGCGGTCCACGGGTTGCTCACCGCGTTGCAGCCGAACCTGCGCTACGTCGGCGCCGGCAAGCACATCAACGACCTGGCCAAGGGCGAAATCTGCCTGGCGCTGACCTACAACGGCGACGCCGCCATCGCCGCCGAGCAGGCCCGCGAGGCGAAGATGCCCTTCGAGGTGGTCTACCGCATCCCCCGCGAGGGCACGCTGATCTGGTTCGACACCCTGGCCATCCCCGCCGACGCGCCGCACCCCCAGGCGGCCCATGCCTTCATCGACTGGATGCTGCGCCCCGAGGCCATCGCCGAGCTGACCAACAGCCAGTTCTTCGCCAACGCCAACCAGGCCGCCACGCCTTTGCTGGACCCGGCGGTGGCCAACGACCCGGACATCTACCCGCCCCAGGCCGTGCGCGACCGCCTGTTCGGCGAGCAGGAACTGACCCTCAAGCAGCAGCGCGAGCGCACCCGCCTCTGGACGCGCTTCCGCACCCAGTACTGAACCCGCGCAGACGGGAAACACCCCACCGATGGAGCCCGATGACATGGAACACGCCTACGACAACGACCAGGCCATCACCCGGCCGAGCCTGCTGGGCACGGCCGCCGAAGCCACCTACGCCGGCATCACCAGCTTCATGCGCCGGCGCTACAGCCGCGACCTCACAGGCGTCGACCTGGTGGTGAGCGGGGTGCCCTTCGACACCGCCACCACCAACCGCCCCGGCAGCCGCTTCGGGCCCCGCGCCATCCGCGCCGCCTCGGTGCAGATGGCCTGGGCGCGGCACTTTCCCTGGGAGTTCGACCCCTTCGACCACCTGGCGGTGATCGACTACGGCGACTGCGCCTTCGACCACGGCACGCCGCAGCACACGCCGGAGGCGATCCAGGCCCACGCCGCGCACATCCTCGAGGCCGGCGCGGCGATGCTCACCCTGGGCGGCGACCACTTCATCAGCTACCCGCTGCTCAAGGCCCACGCCGCCAAGCACGGGCCGCTGTCGCTGATCCACTTCGACGCCCACAGCGACACCTGGCCGGACGAAGAGGGCCAGCGCATCGACCACGGGACGATGTTCTTCCACGCCGCCCGCGAGGGCCTGGTGGACCCGGCGCGCTCGGTGCAGATCGGCCTGCGCACCACCAATGACGACGTGATGGGCTTCCAGGTGCTGGACGCCCGCGAGGTGCACCGCCACACCCCGGAGCAGATCGCCGAGCGCATCCGCGCGCGGGTGGGGGACAACCCGGTGTACCTGACCTTCGACATCGACTGCCTCGACCCGGCCTTCGCTCCCGGCACCGGCACGCCGGTGTGCGGCGGGCTCTCCAGCCACCAGGCGCTGGAAATCCTCCGTGGCTTGCGCGGCATCAACCTGGTGGGCATGGACGTGGTGGAAGTGGCGCCGCCCTACGACAACGCCGAAGTCACCGCCCTGGCCGGCGCCACCCTGGCCATGGAGATGATCTGCCTGTACGCCGCGCGGCATAAGTTGGGGGAACGGTAGGCGCGGCTCTGTGGAAGCGAATTCATTCGCGAACAAGGTGAAGCAAGAGCATCGCGGCTGAAGCCGCTCCCACAGGGGCTGCCACCTGTAGCCCGGACTTCAGTCCGGGGCCGGCGGTGATGTCGGCGAGGAGCGTTCGCGAGCAGAGCTCGCTCCTACGGAGGCGGTGCCAGGCAGAGGGATTCCCGGGCTGAAGCCCGGGCTACGGAGCGCTCTGGCTCGGTGGGAGCGAATTCATTCGCGAACGAGGTGAAGCACGAGCATCGCGGCTGAAGCCGCTCCCACAGGGAGCTACGGGATAAGCCTGAAAAAAGCCACGGGCCCAAGGGTGGGCCCGTGGTTTCACGCACAACCGTCGATCATGGCGCGCAGGCCCAGGCGGGCCTCCTGGAACAGCCGCGCATCCATCAGCCGGGGTTGGTTGACGAGGGGACGGAAGTCCATGCGGGCAAGGATGTCGCGCTCGATGTCCACGCCCGGGGCGACCTCGATCAGCTCCAGGCCCTCGGTGGTGAGGCGGAACACGCAGCGCTCGGTCACGTAGAGCACCGGCTTGCCGGCTTCGGCGGCGAGGCGGCCGGCGAAGGTGCGGTGCTCCACCTCGCGGACGAACTTGCGCAGCTCGCCGTCCTGCACGATGCGCAGGGCGCCGTTCTCGATGCGGATGTCCTGCGGGCCGGCGCTGAAGGTGCCGACGAAGACCACCGCCTTGGCGTTCTGGCTGATGTTGATGAAGCCCCCGGCGCCGGCCAGGCGCGTGCCGAACTTCGACACATTGAGGTTGCCCGCCGCATCCGCCTGGGCCAGGCCGAGGAAGGCGAGGTCCAGGCCGCCGCCGTCGTAGAAGTCGAACTGGTAGGGCTGGTCGATCAGCGCGCTGTGGTTGCAGGCCGCGCCGAAGTCCAGGCCCGAGGCCGGCACGCCGCCGATCACGCCGGGCTCGGCGGTGAGGGTGAGCAGGTCGATCACCCCTTCTTCCGCCGCCACCGCCGCCACGCCCTCGGGCATGCCGATGCCCAGGTTCACCACCGCGCCGGGCTTGAGCTCCAGGGCGGCACGGCGGGCGATGAGCTTGCGCAGGTCCAGCGGCATGGGAGGCAGGCTGCCCTCGGGCACCCGCACCTCGGCGGCGAAGGCCGGGTTGTAGGCGGTGGCGAAGGTCTGTTGGTGATGCTCCGGCGCGGCCACCACCACGCAGTCGACGAGGATGCCGGGGATCTTCACCTGGCGCGGGTTGAGCGAGCCACGGGCGACCACCCGCTCCACCTGGGCGATCACCAGGCCGCCGGAATTGCGCGCGGCCATGGCGATGGCCAGGCTCTCGATGGTCAGCGCCTCGCGCTCCATGGTCAGGTTGCCGTCCTCGTCGGCGCTGGTGGCGCGCACCACCCCGACGTGGATGGGGAAGGTCTTGTAGAAGAGGTAGTCCTCGCCGTCGAGGGGCATGCGCCGCACCAGCTCCTCGGTGGTGCGGGCATTGAGCTTGCCGCCGCCGTGCTCGGGGTCGACGAAGGTGCCGAGGCCCACCCGCGACAGCTGCCCCGGCTTGCCGGCGGCGATGTCGCGGAACAGCTGGGAGATCACCCCCTGGGGCAGGTTGTAGGCCTCGATGCGGTTCTCCACCGCCAGCTTCTGCAACCCCGGCACCAGCCCCCAGTGCCCGCCGATCACGCGGCGTACCAGCCCCTCGTGGGCCAGGTGGTTGAGGCCCCGGCCCTTGCCGTCGCCCTGGCCGGCGGCGTAGACCAGGGTCAGGTCGCGCGGCGCCTGCTCGGCCTGGAAGCGTTGCTCCAGGGCGATGGCGATGGCCTCGGCGAAACCGATGCCGACGAAGCCGCCGGTGGCCAGATGGGCGTTGTCGGGGATACGCGCCACCGCCTCGGCGGCGCTCATCACTTTGCTCATGTCATACCTCGAGCGTGGAATTGGGGGCGGCCTGCTTCTCCCGTGGGAGCGGCTTCAGCCGCGAAGGGCCGCGCAGCGGACCCGGGGCGCCCCTGCGGGCCGCATCGCGAATGAATTCGCTCCCACGAGCCGCACATCAGAAACTGCCGAACAGGCTGCCGAGGGTGATCACCACCACCAGGGCCAGCAGCGGGAAGATCACCGTGTTCATGAAGATGAATTTGTAGGAATCGCGGTGGGTCAGCTTGCAGATGGCCAGCAGCGAGATCACCGCGCCGTTGTGGGGCAGGGTGTCCATGCAGCCGGAGGCCATGGCGGCGACCCGGTGCAGCAGCTCGGGGCTGATGCCGGCGGCGTTGGCCATCTCCAGGTACTGCGCGCCGAGGGTCTTGAGGGCGATGGACATGCCGCCGGAGGCGGAGCCGGTGATGCCGGCGAGGATGTTCACCGCCACCGCCTCGGACACCAGCGGGTTGCCCGGCACGCTCAGCACCAGGTCGCGGATCACCACGAAGCCGGCGAGGGAGGCGATCACGGTGCCGTAGCCCACCTCGGAGGCGGTGTTGAGGATCGGCAGCATGGAGCCGAAGGTGCCGTCGTTGAGGCTCTGCTTCAGGTCCACCCAGCGCCGCCAGTGCAGGCCGATGAGCAGCAGCACCGCCGCGCCCAGGGCGACGATGATCGACCAGATGCCGATCACCGACTTGGCGTCCTGCAGGCCGCCGAACTCGGGCTTGGCCAGGTAGCTGGTGTCGAGGTTGGGCAGCACCTGCTTGGCCATCAGGAAGTTCAGCGCGATCACCAGCAGGATCGGCAGCAGCGCCAGCCAGAAGCCGGTCACCGGCAGGCCGCTCTGCTCGGTCGGGTCGTCCTTGTGGCTGCCATAGCCTTCGCCGGCGGCCATCAGCGTGCGGGCCTGGGCGGCGAGCCACCAGCTGCCCAGGCCGAGCATGATCAGCCCGCCGATCAGCCCGAGGATGGGCGCGGCGAAGGCGTCGGTGCCGAAGAAGGGGCTGGGGATGGCGTTCTGGATCGCCGGGGTGCCGGGCAGGGCGGTCATGGTGAAGGTGAAGGCGCCCAGGGCGATGGCGCCGGGCAGCAGCCGCTTGGGAATGCCCGCCTCGCGGAACAGCGCGGTGCCGATGGGGTACACCGCGAAGGCCACCACGAACAGCGACACGCCGCCGTAGGTCAGCAGCCCGCAGGCCAGCACGATGGCGAGGATGGCCCGCTCGCGCCCCAGCCGCGTGACGATGCCCTGGGCAATGGCACGGGCCGAGCCGGAGTCGTCCATCAACTTGCCGAAGATGGCGCCGAGCAGGAACAGCGGGAAGAACTGGATCAGGTAGCCGCCCAGTGACTTCATGAACACCTGGGTGTAGGTGGGCAGCATCAACGCCGCATCACCGGCGAACAGCACCGCCAGCAGCGCCATCAGCGGCGCCAGGATCAGCACGTTGTAGCCGCGATAGGCCAGGAACATCAGCAGTGCGAGGGACAGCAGGATTCCGAGGGTACCCATGGGATTTCCTTCTTGTTGTTGTTTTGAACCGCCGCAGCGGCCGGGCCTGGGTCGGCCCTTTGCCGGTATAGAGCGAAAGCTGTGCCAGGTGGGCTGAAAAGCCCTGGGGAAGGCGCTGGTGCTGGGGTGGGGGTAATTTAGCCGGGAGACGAGGGGGCGCTTGAAGTGTCCAATTAATTGGATGGTGTCTTGATTATTGGACACCTATTTCCATCGTTGTCCAGAAATATGGACATTCCATACCCCGCCGCGAGGTGCCCGGATCTGCAGGGTGGATGGCGCTTTTCCATCCACCACCGCGCCCACTCCCAAACACCGTGGCCGCAGGAAAATGCACACCCTGCCCGGCGACCAACCCCGCACCGCGTGGATCGATGAAGCGCGATCCACCCTACGCCGGCCTGGGCGTTTTGTAGGGTGGATGGCGCTCTTTCCATCCACCACCGCGCCCGCCCCCAAACGCCGTGGCCGCAGGGAAGGCACGCCCTGCCCGGCGACCAACCCCGCACCGCGTGGATCGATGAAGCGCGATCCACCCTACGCCGGCCTGGGAGCTTCGCGGGGTATGCCGCTGGCGTGCCGGCCCGCAGGCCTACCTACAACCCGTGCGCCTGGAGCTTGTTGTAGAGGCTGGCGCGGGCGATGCCGAGGCGTTCGGCGGCCTGGGTGCGGTTGCCGTCGCAGGCGGCGAGGGCGGTGAGGATGGCCGCGCGTTCCGCCTCGGCGAGGCTGTCTGCCAATGGGCGCACGGCGGGTGGGGCGGGCTCGGCGACCGCTGCGGGCGCGGGGGTGGGGGCGGCCGGTTGCGGGTCCACCAGCAGGGTGCGCAGGTCGCGCGCCTCCAGCGGGCGGTTGCCATCGCCCAGCAGCTGCGCCCGTTCCAGCAGGTTGCGCAGCTCGCGCACGTTGCCCGGCCAGGGCTGGGCGCAGAGCAGGTCGAGGGCGCCCTGCTGCAGTTCCAGCGGCGGCTGGCCGGAGCGGGTGGCGATGTCGTCGAGCAGGTAGTCCACCAGCGCGGGCAGGTCTTCCCGGCGCTCGCGCAGGGGCGGCACGCGCAGGGCGAGGACGTTGAGGCGGTAGTAGAGGTCTTCGCGGAATTCGCCGGCGGCCACCTTGGCCTCCAGGTCCACATGGGTGGCGGCGATCACTCGCACGTTCAGTGTCTTCACCTGGTTGGAGCCCAGCGGCTCCACCTCCTGCTCCTGCAGCACGCGCAGCAGCTTGGCTTGCAGCGGCAGGGGCAGGTCGCCGATCTCGTCGAGGAACAGCGTGCCGCCGTCGGCCAGCTCGAACTTGCCGGCCCGCGCGCGGCGGTCGGCGCCGGTGAAGGCGCCCGGCGCGGTGCCGAACAGCTCCGCCTCCACCAGGGATTCCGGGATGGCCGCCACGTTCACCGCCACGAAGGGCCCGCTGGAGCGCAGCGACAGGTTGTGGATGCCCTGGGCGAGCAGCTCCTTGCCGGTGCCGGTCTCGCCGCGCAGCAGCACGGTGGCATCCAGCTGGGCGGCGCGGCGGGCCTGGCGCTTCACTTCGCTGGCGGCGGCGCTGGTGCCGATGAACCCGGCGATGGTGTAGCGCGCACGGCGGGCGCGGGCCAGCTCGTGCTGGGCGGCGGCCAGCTGGGTTTGCAATTGGTTGTACTTGGCCATGACCGGCTGCAGGTGGCGGGCGCGGTCGAACAGCACGAAGCCGAGGGCGCCGACCAGGGTGCCGTCCTCGTCGCGCAGGGGGATGCGGGTGACCACGAAGTGCTCGTCGCCGAAGGCCATCAGGTCGAGCATGCTCGGCAGCCCGTTGCCCACCACCTCGCGCAGGCGGCTGGCCGGCAGCACCTCCTCCACCTCCTTGCCGAGCACGCTGCGCGGGTCGGCGATGCCGATCTTCTGCGCGTACTTGTCGTTGATCCAGACGATCCGCGCCTGGCGGTTCACCGCGATGGTGCCCTCGCATTGGGCGTTGAGGTGATCGAACAGCAGGGGCATCGCCACGGCGCGGAAACGCTCGGGCGAGACGCCGATGATCAGGCCGTGTTCGTCGAGGTCGTCGCGGGAGATGGCCATGGGCGGTGAGGTCCGGAGGGGCGGGAGCGACGGATTATGGGCGGGGCGCCGAAACATCGGCAAGGAACCCTTTGCGCTCGCCGGCAGTCGATCAGGAGGTAGACGAATTTCCCTACAAGGAGCTTTTGCATGGACCTGATCCGCATCCTCATCGCCATCATCCTGCCGCCGCTGGGCGTGTTCCTGCAGGTGGGTTTCGGCGGCGCCTTCTGGCTGAACATCCTCCTCACCCTGCTGGGCTACATCCCCGGCATCGTGCATGCGGTGTATATCATCGCCAAGCGCTAGCCGGCTGCTGAAAAACTAGCTGCGTTGCCGCTGCTGCGTTAAAAGCGCCCTCAAAATGCTCATTTACATGCGTAAACTGCGCTTTTTCGGCCGCTTTCGCCTTGCATCGGCTGCCTCGCCTACGTTTTTCAACTTCGTGACGGGCGTTAAAAGGAACGGGGACGCCATGCGTCCCCGACTCCGTTCTATTGCAGCGTGGCGAGTTCGCCGCCCTCGAACAACTCCGCCACATCCTTCACCCGCACCCATTGGCGGCCCTGCCATTCCATGACGCTGAACTCCCTGCCCTGCCAGGTCACCCGGCGCTGGCGGGGCAGGTGCGGCGTGGCCTGGGAGCGCAGGGCAGGGATCACCTCGCCAGTGATCCACTGGCGCAAGCCACGGTGCTCGGGGTGATAGAAGTTGACCTTGAGCAGCTCGCACACGGCGCTCTCGCTGATCAGCAACAGGGTTTCCACCGCGCCCTGGTGGTTCTCCACGCGCTCGTTGCGCCACTGGTCCGGGTCCAGCTTGCGGGTCAGCTTGTCGTCGATATGGCGATTGGTGAGCGGGCCGAGGTCGCCGGCGACGACCCAGGCCTGGTCATCGATGAGCAGCGCGCGAAACGCGCGATGGTGACGGTGGAAGACGCTGGGAACGAAATAGTCGTGGGACATGATGAGACTCCTTCCTTGCAGGGGAGCCGCCACCTGATCCAGGGCGCATAAGGGTGGCGGACCGTACGAGGTGTGGAATACCGGTTTGAATGCCACCACCGGCGGGCTTTCGCCCTCCTCGCACGGTCCGCCATAGATGGCCAGGCCCTCGAAGACTGCGTTCTTTCGTTGGGCCTGCTTATGGCGGTGTTGCGATGGCATTCAAGTTCGGGATTCCACTCCCGGCCATGCCGAGGCATGACGGTGGGAGACGCTACAGAGCGGCCTTGTAGGCCGGCAATGGCGAGGGTGGGTAGGAATCTTCGGAGAGACGCGGTTCGGTCACAAGGCCTAACTTGCCGGAAAGAAAAAACCGCGCAGTGGCGGCTTTTGCATGGGGTTTTTGACGCGGACTTGAACCGTCGACCAAAGGATTATGAGTTGTCTAGAAACGCTTTGCACTGGCGCGGCTATCACCGTTAAGGCTAGAGCTACTCTAGGCTAGCTAGATACTTTCCGATTTGCATTTCTCAATCCTCTTCCGCGAGGGGGGCTAGTTCGTCGGTCATAACTAACCTATGCAGGCGATGTGCCCTGAGGCAGCATCGTGAAACTGAAGAAAACTCGCTTGAGGCTTTAGACATGCTAATCAATTCAATTGTGAGTTCTTTCAATGTTTCTTGTTCTTCAGGAGTTCTTTGGCCCTTCGGCTTCTTTGCGATGCGGTTATATTTAACAATCAGTTTGAGGCACGTGCGCCAAGTTTTTCGTCGAGCACCGTCGAGATGGCTCTGGCTCAGGCCTAGGTACTTGATAGCCAAGTCCACTCGCTCTCTAACGGTCTGGTCCAGATCTGGGTCTGGTTCAACTGTTCCATTGTCTTTGAAGACCAGCAGGTAAGGTTCTTGTGGGTCGACGGGGTCAAGTAAAACGGGTGACTCTTTACTGACGTCACGTGAATTAATGCTAGCCCTAGTCGTTGGATCTAATAAAGGAAACCAATCACCTTTGCCCACGGTATCGTCCGCATATTCCTGGTTCTGCGTGTTGCACAGCGCACCTGCTAGGCGATAGTTCTCTAAGTCAAATGCTAACCAAGAATAGCCCTCATTAAAGGTTTTCATGGCTTGTTTTGCACGGCCATGTGGTCGGTAATGGTCAACTTGATAACGCGAAACTCGCTCTCTAGCCTCCGAATACCAGCACTTGCCATGAGACATGGTGCTTAAATACTCACGTACTGCTGCCCATTTATTTTTATTATCAGATATATACTTCTTCCTGGCCTCTGGATCAGCTATGGCATCCAGTTCCGCGGTTGCGGTTGCTAAATCGGTCTTGATCTCATCTGGAATAATGCTCCAGTCGCAGTGAACGTAAATCATGGGGTTTTTAACAGCTGTTCAATGATTTCACGGGTAGTCTCGTCACGTTGCTTCAACTCATCAGGAGCCAGCGGCATCGCATCAGCTAGCTCCACGCTATCGAGTTTTCGCAGGTACTCGCGGTAAAGCTCGTCTCTCTCTTCATACATAAACCCCATCTGGCGGAGCTGATAGTTGATCTGCTCAAGATTTTGCGTCTCTTCAGCTGTCGGCTCCGCAATGCTTGCTAGCTTATTTCGCTGGTCAATTAGTAGCTGAGTTGGTGTGTCTAGAGTGGAGGGTAAGCCAAATATATCGGTGAACACACCAGCAACACCTAGGCCTTTCGGGTCAACGTAAGGCCGATCTACAGCAATGGCGCCGGAAATATCTGTGTGCATGACGCGAACCTCGTCACGAGTTAGGCCCGAGATAGTCAAGGGATTGTGTGACGTCAGAATGATGTGGCATTGGTCGGCTTCGGCAGCAATGCCCGTCCAGTGCTCAATTAGTTTCAAATAGCTATGTTGCCAATGCGGATTGAGGTGGGTATCGGGCTCGTCCAGTAGGAACAGCGCACGCTTGCCGCGTGACACGCGAATCAATCCCAAGACCATCAGTAGTTGTCGCTCGCCGTCCGATAAGTCAGCAAAGCCAACATCGCCACTGTCATCGTTGCTGCGCTTTACCCAGACCAGCATTTCACGGATGAGATCAGAAATATCCATTGCTTCTAGCGCATAGAACATTTCGCTTTCATTTTTAAAGGTGCTAGCTAAATTTTTTAACCTAGTTAGGGATGGCAGGAAGGTGGCGTACTGTGACTCACTCTGCTGCTTGTCGCGGTAGTCATCAATGGCATTCCCCGTGAGTGGCATGGGATGGAATGCCTGTCCTTTGAACGCGCGAGCTGTTCGGCCTGCGGGGCCGGCCGCACCCCAAAAATTTTCGGGTAGTTTGTCAGCAGATTTCTTACTGCGTGCGAACCAAGGTTCACGAAAAATTGCAAGCAAAGAGTGAAAGCCTGTGATGCCTAATTTTCCAGAGAGTTCCTGGGTCAGCTTATCATCAGGAAAGGCAAATAAAGCCATTAAAGCCAAAACGCCGTGGATAGGTCGGCAATAGAAAAGTCGACGTTCCGCCTGCGCCTGCGCGACAAGCATCTCGTTGTCCTCAAGCTTAATAGCGTCGTAGTATCTTCGCTGGTGGCTGTCGAATAGTGACTCCAATCGCCTACTACCGCCGGAATAGTACCCAAAGACTAAGTCTGGGAACCACTCACGCTTGCGTTTTTCGAATACCGTACGTTTGACTTCCTTCCCGTCAACGCGGATCGGTGGCTCACCCTCTATGTTGCTTAAACATACGAGGGCCTTGTCTATTCGATACGCGACTCGATATTGAAAGCGCGGCTCCTGTCGCCGTAAGTCTAACCACCGAAAAACATGCGTAATAGCTTCTATGAGATTGGATTTGCCTGCACCGTTCTGGCCTATCAATACGGTGGTGAGGTTGCGCTCGTCAAAGTCTACCTCTAATTGCTTCAGGTTCTTAAAACCGTCGATGTAGACCCGATCAAGCCTCATATTTGACCTCCAGCGTCTCACCTAGATCAACTATTAGTCCTTGAGCCACTTCCCAAGCAAGCTGCTTGTAAAAATCCGCTACCGGAAGATCGGCGACTTTGAATAAGGCTTCAGAGGTGGCTTTTGTACCCAGGCGACGGAGATGCTCAGCGAGATAGGGGTGGCCTAACACATCCTCATCTTGACGGTGCTTGTTCATGGAGTTGTTCTTGTTGCTGGGACGGGGTGATTGGGGGGCTCGAGGTTGGCGGGACTTGGATGGCTTATTAAGTTTCGATTTTGCAATATGCTCCAGTAGCGCGCTGGCGGGTTCGTCGTTCGGGTCTTGCGGCACCAGTTCACCACGGAAGGCTTTGGCTAGGATGCTTTGAGTCAGGTGGTCGATACGGCTTTTGGCTGAAGCGACCTTGCCCTCTAGCTGGCCGGCGAAGGTGAAGAGCTGTTCGACGCGGCGGACTATTTCGGTTTGTTCAGCAAGTGGCGGTAAGGGGATTATCAGAGGTGCAATATCAGTATTGTTGACTTGGGGAATCGTCGAGCCAGTGTTCAATTTGGCGAGATCAACTGTCTCGAACCATCGGTAGATATAGAGAGCTTCAACACCTTGAGGGGCAATAATTCCCATGACGTTCAAATCGACAAACGAAGCATCTCTCAAGATTCTTTTCTTGTTGGTGGCAATCGCGCCGCCTCGCTTTGGAAAGACAATCGCCCCTGCGGGCATCAGGGATTTTTCTGGCGCATTATCTCGCGCAAGATAGCGATCTGTGTTCTGCAAGAAGAGCTCATTCCCTTCAAGATTCATCTCGCCAACCTTGAAGTACTTGAAATCTCCTTTCGCTTTTTCAATATCTGCAGAAACGGCTATGCCGCTTTTCAGTTTGCAGAGTTCACCGACCGTTTTGGTTTGCCAATCAGCGATTGAATTCTGCACTCGCCACTCCTCTGTCAACCGACCGGAAACCGCTGCGGCGAGGACGGATTGGCGGAAGCGTTTGAGCAGGGTGGGGATGGCGTCGATGCGGGCTTTGAGGGTGTCGACCTGGGCCAGCAGTTCATCGAGTTTTTGGGCGATGCGGGTTTGTTCTGCGAGTGGCGCAATCGGCGCGGGCATTGCCCCAAGTGCTTTTAGATAAATCCCTTTCTGCGCAGTCCCTTTGGCATTTTCCAAGAAGAAAGTTTGCGCTACGGGTGAATCTAATAAGTAGCGGAGATAGTTTGAGTTAATAATTTCTGGCTTGAGAACGGCAACGCTTCGCTGCAACGTGAACTCGTTGTGTACCTCAGGAACGACGGCGGTACGGCCTAAGGCCCCAACAATTGTTAGCAGCACATCCCCCACAGAGATGCTGGTCCTCTTGTTCTCGACTTCAAAGTCTTCGTCGCTGAGTAGACGCAACTCGTCAAAATGTATTTTGCCGTTCTGAATATTCTTGGCACTTAGCATCGGTTTGCCACTTGCTTGGCCAGAAGGCGGGTTATGAGAGCCATCGACGATTCGATAGCAAACATCTGCAAGCGTTGCCATCTGCCAAGTTCCCGGAATATTCCAGCTCACGACTTGAACTCCGCGTCAGCCTCTTCAACCACTGCTAACCCCATCACCTCCGCCATCAACTGCTTCTGCGCTGCCACTTCATCGCCAGCACCCAGCGCCTTCATAAGCTCTTCCAGCTCATGCAGCGCTTCGGTTAGTTCAGCCATGGCCTCGCCGGCCAGCACTTCCGGAGCGGGCAGGTCGGCGGCATCCAGGCGATCGGCATCCTTAAGCCAGCTGATATCCAGGGAGTCGCCACGCTCACGGATCTGCTCGCGGGTAAACACCCGGAAGCGGCTGAGTTCGCCGATAGCTTCGACATTCTCGGCTCGAGGGCTGTTGCCGTTGGGGTCATCCCCATAGGCCTCTTCAAAAGGCTTAAGGTGCTGGGCACCAAAGGGGCTACGTTTGCCGAAGCTGGGCATATTGCTGCGCAGGTCATAGACCCATACGCGCTGGGTGCAGCCTTGTTCCTGGCGCGGGTTGTCTGCGGTGCCTTTCTGAAAGAACAGCACATTAGTCTTCACGCCCTGGGCGTAGAAGATACCGGTGGGCAAGCGCAGGAGGGTGTGCAGGTTGCACTTGTCCATCAGATCGCGGCGCACCTCGGTGCCGACGCCGGCTTCAAACAGCACGTTGTCCGGCAGTACCACGGCGGCGCGGCCACCGGGTTTGAGGCCTCGGTAGATATGCTGAAGAAAGGCCAACTGCTTATTGCTGGTCTTGTAGGTGAGGTCGTCGCGGGTCGGGCCGCCGCCGCCCTTGGCGGTACCGAATGGCGGGTTAGAGAGAATCACCTCCACCTTGGGCAGGCTGGCGCCAACCTGGCCAAGGGCGTTGCCCAGGTGCACCACGCCTTCTTCGTCGCCTTCCATGCCGTGCAGCAGGGTGTTCATCAGGGCCAGACGGCGGGTGCCGGGTACCAGCTCGATGCCAATGAAGGCCTTGTTGCGCTGGAAGCTGCGTTCCTTGTCATTGAGTTCGTATAGGTCGTCGGTGTGCTGCTTGATATAGGCATCGGCGGCAATCAGAAAGCCTGCGGTGCCGGCAGCCGGGTCCTGAATCACTTCGCCGGGCTGTGGCTTGATGCAGCGGATAATGCTGTCGATCAGCGGGCGCGGAGTGAAGTACTGGCCCGCGCCGGATTTTGTTTCGCTGGCGTTCTTTTCCAGCAGGCCTTCGTAGAGATCACCGAGGCCATCCTGGCGAGCGCTGAACCAGTCGATGCCGTCCAGGCTTTTGATCAACTGCTCCAAGTGGCGCGGCTCTTTCAGGCGCGTTTGCGCATCGGCATAGATAGCAGCGATCAGCGGGTCGGCGTTCTGACCGAGGTCGAGCAGGGTTTGCTTGTAGTAGGTCAGCAGGTTAAGGCCGGATTTACCCGCCAGATCCGGCCAGCGCGCCCCCTCGGGCAGCTTGTGGGCGAAGCTGCCGTTGTTCTGGACCTGCTCATATTCCATCTTGATGAACAGCAGCAGGACCAGCTCGGTGACGTAGTCGCTGTAGTTGATGCCGTCGTCGCGTAGTACGTCGCAGAGGTTCCAGAGCTTCTGGACGATATCGGAGTTGGTCATGGGGTGATCTCTAATTGGTTCATGGCGTGAGCCGAATAGATCGGCTATTCGGCTCACCGGATTGAATGGGTGGCGCGCGCTTCTTACCTGGGCTTTGGGTAATGCCCCGCTCTATTTGGCCCGAGCTAGCTACGTATTCATGTCAATGGCTGGGTTACAAAAGGACTTCACATGAGGAAATTGACGGCCATAAAAACGCTTAATTGGTGCATAGCTGAAGCAGTCATAGGCATGGCGTGTGTTGCGCGCGAGGCTATGAAGCGACGCTTCGTTTTGCAAGATATTTGGCACAGCAGAGATGAGTAGGAGCGCCGGTGTGTCGTTCGCCTTGTTATAGGTGTGGTGAGTGTTTGGGGGCGAAAGGAAGTGTCCGCTGTCCCAGGACTGCGGACGCCTGCAGCCAGAAGAGAACGGGCACGTCAAGGCGCTTCACGCCGCCGACCATAGGTTGTCATTCAGGGCTTCCAGTACCTGATCCAGGTTGCCGCCCAGGTTGCGATCCAGCGCCTTGAGGCCGCCATCGTTACGGAATGCATCGTTGACCTGCTGCGGGTCGATGACCACTTCATGCACCAGTTGCTTGGCCAGGCGATCCAGCCATTTGCGCTGTACGGGCGTCCAGGGCTGCAGTGCGTAGATTTTCTGCATAGCCATGGTCACGCGTTGGTCAAAGGGCAACAGGGCTTCGCCGATGGCGGCTTGGCGGATATAGCCAATGATGCTGGCGGCGATTTCCTGGTTGGTCTGATTGCGCCAGGCGCTTTTCAGGCTGGCTTCGCTGAAGCCGTGCTGGTCGAGTAGTAGGCGGACTTCGCGCAATTGCTCGCGGGTCAGATCCTTGGGGCGGTTGACCACAACGCCAAGGGCCGCTGACTGGTTGAGTTGGCTGCGAATAAAGTCGTTGAAGCTTTCCAAGTAGTCAGCTGGTTTCTGGTTGTATCCGTAGTTCTGCTCGCGTACCAGCAGTTCGTCGCTGTGGGTGGAGATAACCGGGTAGTTCTCCGAACCGAGCAGGGCACTGACGGAGGCGAGCTGGTTGAGCAGTTGGCTGTGTTGGCGGACAAAGTTGGCGGCTTGCTGCGGTCCAAGGTCGTGCAGGTGTTTATGTAACTGGGCCGGTTCAACGCCCCACACTTCTTTCAGCTCATCGAGCTTTTTCTTGAGCGTGGGTTTGTCCTGGGCCTTGTGCTGAGCCTTGCGCAGGATACGCATGACACGTTGGCTCAGTTGGTTGAGCACGTCATGGGCGTGGCTGCTGTCGTCGTGGCTACCGGGTGCGTCATGGCTGACTCCGCTGGTGAGTTCGCTGACCAGTTGTTCCAGGCTGATGTTGGGGTTCTTCACCAGGGGCTTCATGGTGTCGACCGCTTCCAGGCTGGCGTAGAGATCGACGGGGTCGTAGATGCGGAATACGGTTTTGCCAATGTCGTCGCAGCGGCGGGTGGCGCGGCCTTTCATCTGCTCGTAGAGGATGCGAGAGCGCACTCGGCGCATAAACACCAGGTTGCAGATTTTCGGTACGTCGATACCTGTGGTGAGCAGGTCGACGGTGATGGCGATATTGGGGGTGGGCTCGTTCTTGTAGCGGCGAATCAGTTGCTCAACCTTGTCACTCTGACCGGTGATGATGCGCACGGCAGCTTCGTTGTATTGCTCGCTGTAGGCCTGTTTGAATGCATCGTCGAGCAGGTTTTTGACCCGTTCGGCGTGGGCCTGATTGACACAGAAGATCATGGTCTTCTCTTCGCCAAAGGGGTCCAGCTCCTTGGCCAGCTCATCGCAGATGACTTTGTCGAAGGCCGGGGTGATCACGCGGCGGTTGAACGATTCGATGTTGAAGGTGAGCTCATCTTCCAGCTCAGCTACGTCGACTTCGCCGGTTTGGGTGTTGATGACGCTGACCGACTCGCCTTTCTCGAAGCGGATGCCGTGCTTGCTGAGCTGGGTTTCGTAGCGGATCGGCGGTTCGTGATCCACCAGCCAGTCGTCCGCTACGGCCTCGCGGTAGCTATAGGTGAATACCGGTTTGCCGAAGATTTCGCTGGTGTGCTTGGCCGGGGTGGCTGTCAGACCGATGCGGCAGGCATCGAAGTGGTCGAGAACGCGGCGGTATTGCGAGAGGTACTGACTGTGATCGCGCACGGCCAACTCGCCCTCGGTCATCTCCTGATCAAGGGTGTAACCCCGGTGGGCTTCGTCCACGATGACGCAGTCGAATTCGCCCACGGGCGGCGGGTTGTCCGAGCGGAAAATGCGGCTGACCATAGCCTGCACGGTGGCCACTTGAATGCGGGTTTCCGCTTCGGCAGCCATGTCACCCAGCTCTTTTATGTCGTAGATCTGTGCCAGGGTGTGGTTTTGCTCAAGCGTTGTGTCGTTGAACGAGTCGATGGCCTGCTGGCCGAGGGCGCTGCGATCAACCAGAAAGAGGATGCGCTTGAAGCGCTCGGCTTTCAGGAATCGGTACATCAGGCCAATGATGGTGCGGGTTTTACCGGTGCCGGTGGCCATGGCCAGCAGGCAGTCACGCTGATTGTTGGCCAGGGCCTGCTCTACGGCCTGGATGGCTTTCTCTTGGTAGTCGCGCAGCTTGAGGTAGGAGAAGCCTTCGGTCTTGAGCTTGGCTTCGGCCTCTGCCTGGCTGCGTTTGAGCAGATCAAGCAGATCATTCGGGGTGTGGAAGTCTGGCAGTGGCCGGCGAGTGTTGGCTGGGCTGCGTAGATCACGGAACCAAGTACCTGACTGTTCGGCAAGCTGTTTGATGTAGGGCCTGCCGTTGCAGGCGAAGGCAAAGGGCACGCGGAAGTGGCCACCCTGGCCGTCGCTCCAGGGCTGCGCTTGACCGGCCTGTAGCCAGGGCAACTGATGCTCGGCGGCGAGGTTGAACTCGCGGGCATAGCGCTCGGCCTGGGGGATGCGGTCGGCGATGTTGATGCGCTTGCGCTTGGCCTCAACGATGGCGATTGGCGTGAGACCAGCGAATAGTACGTAGTCGGCGCAAGCCTTGGCGCTGCTGGTGGGCCATTCGGCGATGGCTTTGTTCTTACCCTTCTCGGGGCGTGCGCCCTTGCTGTAAGTGAGGTCGAGAGAGTCGGCTTCCCAGCCGGCGTCGATCAACTGCTGGTCGATCAATATGCGGGTGAGGTCTTCATTCAGATCAAAGCTGCTGGTCGCGTGCATGGTGCAGTGCATGACCTGCTGCGCAGCTTGCGGCTGAGTCAACAGCTGTATCTGCAGGGCTTTGATGCGTTGCTCGTGTTCACTGCGTAGCTCGCGCAGGGCGGCTTCATGTTCAGCCGCCAGTTGCTTATGGCCGCGCGATTCGGCGTCCATTTGTTCGGCGAGTACGGCGTATTCCTCGGCTTCACGCTTATGCAGCTCTGCCAGCTGTTGGTTGCTTTCCAACTGCTGTGTGGATTCGTCCAATTGCGCCTTGAGTTGTTCGATCTGGCTCTGAAGGTCGCGTAGCGGAGCGCTGGGGTCGCTCGGGGTGACGAAGGGGCCGGGTTTGAAGGTGCGGGCGTTCTTGCTGAAGGACTGGTGATACCAGATGGCCAGAGCGCGGGCTACCTTTAGCCCATCCATGGCCTCGCGGTGCCGGGTACGGAATTCGTGGGTGGCCTTGTTGCCTTCGACGCGCAGAGTACGGAAAAGGCTGCAGATGTTCTGATCCAGCTGGATTTCGCGGCTGAGTTTGTAGAGTAGATCGGCCTGCGTGGTGTTGGCGTCGAACTCGATACCGGCGCGGCTAGCCAGATCTTGGGCCAATGCTTCTCCCAACTGGCGCAGCTTGATCAGTGTGGTGTTGGGATCGGCGGCGAATACTTGTTCAGCGGTGCTGGCTAGTTGCAGGAATAGCGGGTCGTGTTCCTGAAGAAAAGCGAAGTTACTACTGGCTTCCATGGTCGATCCTTTGAACCCATTCACCTAGCTGCGCCAAATTGGGATCCATTGCGCAGAATTTCAGGAAGCTTACTCAAGGCGGAGGGGCAAGGGGAGCAAAAATTTAGCGGCTAAATTTTGGACTTTCGCTTTTCCCCCTTTCTGTTGCCGGGGCTTCGTGAAGGCCTGCCGGTTGCTTTAGATTTTACTGTTCGATGAAGAGTGTCAGTTGCTTGGCCGGCCGGTTTTGCGTTCTAAGGCCTCCTAAGTAATGGCTGCCGTTTTGGCGATGGTGGCTATATTCCAGCTTCAAAGGAAGGTACCGCTGTACTGGGACTGCACTGAATTTTTCTATCGGACTGTTAAATGTGCATTCGTCGTGCGTCTCAGGTGCCAATGACGACGCCAAGGCCGCGCAATGCGCGGCTTTTTGTTGAGTGGCGTAGCGTGGGGACTGTTGCTCATCGGTCCTGGATGTTGTCCATCCCTAATAGATAGCCTCCATGCCAACGGGAAGCCGCATGCCGCCCGCTTCGACCTGCAGCAGGTTGGCGTCCGCCCGCTCCTCCGGCACCGCGCGTTTTTCAGCGGGGACCATGAGCGACCAGGCCACGTCGTAGCGGGGGCCCGGGTTGGCGGAGGTGTCGGGGCCGGGGATGGGGGCCACCGGCTCGATGGTGCCGACGGCGCCGCTCGCCTGGGCGATCTGGTAGCCGTAGACCGGTTTGCCGCCGTTCTCGGCGCTGGTGATGCCCAGGCCGCTGGAGGTCACCGTCTTGCCGGTGCCGACGCCGGGGGTGTCGTAGTGGCCGGTGGTCGGTGTGTGGAGCGCCACGGTGTCGCCGTCGATGGTGCCGGACACGGCGTAGTTGCCGGCAGCCAGGGTGGCGGCGGTGGTGCCGTCGTAGGGCTTGGTGACGTTGCCGACGAGCTGGGCGGTGAGGGTGGGTGCCAGGCTGTAGAGGAAGCCGTTGCCGGCGCCCGCGACGGTGCTGCTGCCGTAGCTGGCGTTGTATTGCTTGAAGTCGTAGGCCAGGCCGCCACGGGTATCGCCCGCCGGGTTCGCCGACCAGACCAGCCAGCGCCCGTTGGGCGTGGCCAGGGCGTTGGCGCCTGCGTTGTTGTTGAAGGCCTGGCCGGCCAGTTCGATGGCGGTGCCGGTGGCCTGGGAGGTGATGCCGGCGTTGAGGGTCAGGCGGTTGCCGGCCACCAGCTTGAGGGCGCCGTCCACGGCGATGGCGCTGTTGACGGTGATGTCGTTGCTGGCCTGGAGGGTCAGGGTGCTGCCGGCGACGGCGGCCTTGGCGATGGCGCCCGGGCTCACCATCTGGTCGCCGGCGCTGTTGTTCAGGGTGTCGGCCAGGTCGGCGCCGCGCTGCACCAGCCACAGGCTGCCGGCGCCGCTCTGGCCGTCGACGGTGGCCTGTGGCGAGCGCACCAGGAAGTCGTTGCCGGCCAGCAGCTGGATGCCGCCGGAGCTGATCTGGTCGCCGGCCTGCAGGCCGACCAGGGCGTTGCGGGCGGAAGCGTAGCCCACCAGGCCGGTGCTGCCGCTGCCGATCGCGACGGCGCCCAGGTCGGGCGTGGAGCCGGTGCCCCAGTTGAAGTAGGGCACCAGGTAGTCGTGGTTGGGCAGTACGTAGACCCCGAGCGGGTCAGGCGATGGGTGGCGGAGCCATAGAAGGTGTTGCTGGCGTCGGTCAGGCCGGTCAGGGGCGCATCGCTGTCGATGAAGGTGATGGAGCCGGCGCCGGCGCTGCCGTCCGGATTCTTGGCGGAGTAGCCGTAGATCACGAAATGGCCGTTGCCCAGGTCGAGCACGCCGCCTTCGGCGCCCAGCGAGGCCAGGCGGTAGCCGCCGACCAGGGCGTTGCTCGGGGAGATGCTGCCGACGAAGCTGCCGTCGTTGCTGCCCACCGCGACGTAGCCCTGGCGGTTGCCCCAGAAGGGGCTGTTGAGGACGAACTTGCCGTTGCTCAGGAGCGTGATGCCGGGGTCCAGGGTGCCGACCATTGCATTGCTGCTGTCGAAGGTGCCGGTGCTGGCGGCGCCGCCGGTGCGCCACGCCACGTTCCCCGACCCGTCGTGCCACCGGGCGTTGCGGATCAGGTAGTTGCCGCCTGCCAGGGGGATGATGCCGCCGTTGCCCACTTCGTCGTCATCGAGGTCGCCCACCATGGAGTTGGCGGCCGATACGGCGCCGACGGTACTGCCGTTGCCGTTGGCCCAGGTGACCGCGCCGACCCGGCTGAGGCCGTTGAGGACGTCGTTCCAGTGCTGGCTGGTGACCACGTAGTGGCCATTGGTGAGGGCGGTGGCGGAGAGGCCCACATGGTCGTAGGCCGTGGTGCCCACCAGGGAGTTGCCGGCGTTGATGAGGCCGACCGTGCCGCCGCTGCCGTTGCCCCAGGTGGAGGCGCCCACTTCGGGGTTGATGCCGTCGCTCCAGTAGGGGCTGCTGACCACGTAGTGGCCGTTGCCGAGGGCGGTGGACGCCTGGCCGACCCGGTCGTATGCCAGGCTGCCCACCAGGGAGTTGGCGGCGCTGATGGCGCCTGCGGTGCCGCCGTTGCCGTTGCCCCAGGTGGCGGCGCCCACCTCGGGGTTGAGGCCGTCGCTCCAGTAGGGGCTGTTCACCACGTAGTGGCCGTTGGCGAGGACGGTGACCCCGTGGCTGCCGACCCGGTCGTTGGCGGTGCTGCCGACCAGGGAGTTGCCGGCGCCGATGACACCGGCGGTGGGGCCGGTGCCGCTCATCCAGCTGGCGGCGCCGGCGCTGCCGTTCCAGTAGCCGCTGGTGACCACCACGTTGCCGTTGCCCAGTTCCGTGTAGCTGGGTTTGTCGCCGTAGGGGTGGTTGGAGACGTAGCCGACCCGGTCTGCCGCGGAGCTGCCGATCAGGGAGTTGCTCGCGTCCACCACGCCGGTGGTGGCGGTGGAGCCGCTCATCCAGGTGACGGCGCCGGTGTCGATCTGCGGGGTGAGGTGCCAGTGCTTGCTGAAGACCAGGACGTTGCCGTTGCCGAGGCTGACGATGCCGCTGTTGAGGTTGCTGTCGGTGCCGAGGAAGTCGTTGGTGCTGCTGCCGACCATGGAGTTGCTGGCGCCGATCACGCCGGCCGTGGGGCCGGTGCCGCTCAGCCAGCTGACGGCGCCGGCATCGACGGCGGCGCCGTTGTCCCAGACGCTGCTCCAGGTGATCGCGTTGCCCTGGTTCAGGGCCAGGACGTTGGTGCCGATGTAGTCGTCGGCGCTGCTGCCGACCAGCGAGTTGGCGGCGCTGACGACGCCCGTCAGGGCCAGGTTGGCGTAGCCGTAGGTGACGGCGCCGGCGTTGGTCGCGCTGCCGTTGTTCCAGAACCTGGAGCCGATGATGTAGTTGCCGTTGGTGAGCGTGGTGAGGGAATGGCCCACGCGGTCGTTGGTGCTGCTGCCGGTGAGGGAGTTGGCGCTGGTGACGAACCCGGAAAGGCCGGTGGTGCCGTTGAACCAGGTCACCGCGCCGACGTTGGCCAGGGCGCCGTTGTCCCAGTCGGGGCTGCCCACCGCCACATTGCTGCCGGCCAGCGCGGCGACGCCACCGGAGCCGATGTTGTCGCCGGCGCTGTTGCCGTAGAGGGCGGAGATCAGCCCCCCGGTCTTGCCGTTGTAGAGGAAGGCCGCGCCGGTGCCGAGGTTGCCGAAGTAGGCGCCGGGTGTGCTGACGACGATGTTGCCGTTGGCCAGCTGGGTGATGTTGCCGCCGCCGTGCTGGACCCCGGCCTGGGGGGCGGGGTCGGCGAGGTCGAGGTAGAGCTGGTCGCCGACCGTGTCGGTGATGACCAGGTTGGTGGGGTCGAACAGCACCTCGCCGCCCTGCCCGGCATTGACCTGCCCGCCGTAGTTGAGGGTGCCCTTGCTCGACACCTCGATGAAGCCCCGCTCGCTCGTGACGGCCTGGCCACGGAAGTCGGTGCGCGCGTCGGACCAGACGACGATATCGCCGTCGGCGCCCTTGGCGCTCAGTTGGGTGTAGGGGTTGACGGCGGTGGTGTGGGCGTTGGCCACGTCCGGGTTGGCGCCGTGGGCGTCGCCGCCGATGCGGATGGAGCCGCCCTTGGCCGTGCCGTCGGCCTTCACGCTGGCGGCGGCCAGGTTCACCGTCTGCCCGGTGACGGTGATGTCGCCGCCGCGCTGGCCATTGGCGCTCACGCTGCCGGAGATGAACGACGAGTCGCCGCCGTTGATGCGGATGGAGCCGCCCTGGGTCGAGCCGTTGGCGGTGATCCGGCCCTGGGTGGTCTGCAGGGCGCCGTGGGCGGCGTCCACCGTCACCGTGCCGCCATCGCCGTCGGCATGGATGGCGCCGGCCTGGATGATGCCCTGGCCGGCCAGGCTGATGCGGCCACCGGTTGTGCCGCTGGCGTCCAGGGTGCCGGTATTGACCAGCCTGTCGCCTTCCAGGCGGATGACGCCATCGTGCTGGCTCACCGAGCCGGCCTCGACGATGCCTTCGTTGTTCACGACGGCGTTCAGCAGGCCCTCGGTCGCCTTGGCGGTGAGGATCACCTGGCCGCCGTCGGCCTGGATCAGCTGCTTGTTCTGGGCCAGGGCCTGGAGGGTGCCCTTGTCCACTTCCAGGCTGACCAGCTGGTCGCCGGCGAAGTCCAGGGTGACCTTGTCCCCGGCTGCCAGGGCGACGCTGCCGAGCCTGGCCTGGATCGTGCCCTCGTTGCTGACCTGGGCGCCGAGCAGGGCCACGTAGCCGCCGTTGGCGGTGAGGCTGCCCTGGTTGGTGACGCGGCCGCCCTTGCCTTCGAAGGCGAAGTTGCCGGCGGCAAGGTTCTGGTCCGACAGGTCCAGAGTCGAGGCCACCAGGCCGCCGACGTTCACCTGCGCGCCCGGGGCGAAGAGGATGCCGTTGGGGTTGATCAGGAACACCTGGCCGTTGGCCTGCAGGGTGCCGTAGAGGCTGGAGGGGTCGCTGCCCACCACGCGGTTGAGGGCGATGGCGCTGCTGTTGGGCTGGACGAAGCTGACCTTCTCGCCCTGGGCGATGTTGAAGCTGTTCCAGTTGATCGCGAGGTTCTGCGACGACTGGGTGACCGTCATGCTGCCTTCGGCGCTGGCGATGCTGCCTTGCCCCAGGCTGACCTGGCCGTCGGTGGGCAGGGCGAGGGCGTGGCCGCTGGCGCCGGCGAGGAGGACGGCGAGCAGGGTCTGGGCGCGGGCGCGCTTGCCCTGGCCGGTGGCGTTCTCGGGGCCGGCACGTAGGTGCCGTGGGCGGCGTTCCAGAGCAGTCGGTAGACGTGGTTCATGCTGTCGGCCTTGAAAGTCGTATTCAGAAGTACTTGGTGGTCTGCAGCCAGAGACGCGGGCTGCGGTCGTCATCGGAGGTCGGTTGGCTGCCCGTGCGCCAGGCGGCGAAGGCCTGCAGGTTGATGGCGGCGGGCAGTGCCAGGCTGACGCCGACGCCGGCCCCGGAGAGCGTGCGGCGGTTATCGCGGGTGCCGGCCACGGGGCGATGGCTGATGCGCCCGCCGCTGGCGTCGTAGAAGCCGAAGAGCTGCCAGGTGGGGGCGGGGGCGTAGCGCAGTTCCAGGTTGGCCAGCCAGGCGTCGTCGGCGGCGGCCTCGCCCTGGGGGTAGGCGCGCACGGCATAGGCGCCGCCCAGGCTGAGCTTTTCCGAGGAGTCGAGGTTCTTGGCGGCGCGCTGGCCCGAGGCGCGCAGCTGGAGGCTGAAGCGGTCGGTGAGCCGTTGCAGGCGGGTGAGCTGGAAGGCGAGCTTGGCGTAGTGGCCCCGGGTGTCCAGCCCGGCGTCGTCGAGGGCGTCGCTGGCGGCGTCCAGTTCGAGGTTGCCGGCCACGAGGCTTGCGCTGTACTGCATGGCGCCGCCGCCGAGCAGGCTGTCCTGGTGGCTGCCGCTCAGGCCCAGGCTCCAGACGTCCAGGGTCTTGTCGAGGGTGGTGTCGGTGGCGTCGACCTGATCCTCGAGCCGTTTGTGTTCGTAGCTCAGTTGGCCGTCGAGCCGGGCCTGGCGGCTGCGCAGCAGGGGCTGCAGGGCGTAGACCGAGCCGATGCTGGCCTTGCCGTGGGCGTCCAGCGATTCGAAGTCTTCGCCCAGTTCGTAGCGCATCTCCGACCACGCCACGCCGACCTGGGTGGCCTGGGGGCCTACGGGCAACTGGTAGGCGAGGCGGCCGTAGTTCATCCCGGCGCCGGAGGTCAGGCCGCGCAGGCTGAGGGTGTCGCCGAGGCCGGTGGGGCTGTTGATGGCGAGGTTGCCGCCGAGCCGTTCGCTGCCGGTGTAGCGGTTGTCGAAGTTGTCCGCCTCCAGGCTGCCGGCCACCCGGGGGCCGGCCCCGAGGGAGACGTCCAGGTCGGTGAGGCCGACGGAGGCGCCCGGCTTGAGGGTGGAGTGCACCTCGGCACCGGGCAGCTCGTTGAGCAGCAGCAGGGACCGTTCCAGGGAGGCGGCCTGCACCGCGTCGCCCGGGTGCAGGTCGTCGAGCTGGCGCTGTGCGGTGGCGTCGTTGAGCAGGGAGCGGTTGTCGAGCTGGACCTTGCCCAGGCGGCCTTCGAGAACGGCGATGGTGAGCAGCCCGTCCTTAATGTCCTGGGCGGGCAGGTAGGCGCGGGCCAGCAGGTAGCCCTGTTCGCGGTAGTGGGCGGTGATGCGCTCGGCCAGGCCCTGCAGTTGGGCCAGGCTCAGTTCGCGGTCGGTGCTGTCGGCGAGCAGCGCCAGCAGGTGCGCCTCGCTGAACTCGCGGGCGCCGGTGATCCGGAACGCCTTGATCTGGAGCTTGACGTCGCTGGGCAGCGACAGGGCCGGGCGGGCCGGCGCCGCCTCGGGCAGCACGCCGTCGGTGGCCGGCGGCAGGGTGAGCGGGGCCTTGATGTTTTCCAGGATCTGCCCGGCATCGGGAGCCTGGGCGGCCAGGGTCGCCTGCGCAAGTGACAGGGCGAATGCGACTGCTCCGCTGCACGCCGTGTGTTTCATGGATCCGTTGCCTCGCCTGTGATGTCGCTTTGCCAGGGAGGCATGTTCCCATGGCCGCCGAGGGGGCACTTTGCCGGCAGCGGGGGAGACTTTGCCGGCAGACAATTTTTCCGTTCACGGCGTGGGAAGGCGGGTGCGTTCTGGGCTCTAATACCCGCTCCAGCCGCCCCATAGACCCCATCGGCATGCGCATTTCCAGCAACCCGAAGATCCTGCTCATCGACGACTCGGTGGCCGACCTGCGCGTGCTGACGGAGTTTCTGTCGGCCCGGGGCCTGGACATCGTGGTGGCGTTCGACGGCAAGGACGGCTATCGCAAGGCCCAGTTGCTGCGCCCCGACCTGATCCTGCTGGACGTGCACATGCCCGGCAGCGACGGCTTCGCCACCTGCCGGTTGCTCAAGGCCAACCCGGATACCAGCGCCATCCCGGTGATTTTCCTCACGGCGGCCAACCAGCCGCAGGAGCGCCTGACGGGCCTGACGCTGGGGGCCGTGGACTACATCGCCAAGCCGCTGATCGACGAGGCGGAGGTGGTGGCGCGGGTGCAGATCCACCTGGAGCTGGCCCGCCGCCTGCGCGCGGCGGCGCCGGCCGCCCCGTCGGCGGAGGTGGATACCCGGCCGGAAGCGGTGCTGGTGAAGGTCGCTACCGAGCACCTGCGCCGGGACCTGCGCCAGCCGCCCTCGCCGGAGGTGCTGGCGCGTCTGTGCGGCACCAACGAGACCCGCCTCAACGAGGCCTTCCACAAGATCGTCGGCATGCCCATCTATGCCTGGCTGCGCGAAGAGCGCCTGACCCAGGCCCAGGGCTTGCTGGGCCGCACCGAGACGCCCATCGCCGATATCGGCGACCACCTGGGCTATACCAATGCCGCCAGTTTCTCCAAGGCCGTGCGGGAGCGCTTCGGTTGCTCGCCGCGCGAGTTGCGCAGCCGCCTGCGGGATGAGTCCGACCAGCGTGCACCGCTGCAGCAAGGCGCCGCTGACGATGCCTGTTGAAGCCCGCCTGAGGTGCGCCTGGCAGGCGCTCTGCCTGTGCGGCCTGCTGCTGATGGCCGGTGGCGCCTGGGCCGGGGGGCTGGACGTGCACGAGGAGGCGGCTTCCCAGTTGCTGGAGCGCTTCGAGCTGCGCATCGACGATGACGGCCGCCTGGATATCGCCACGGTTGCCGCCGCGCCCGAACGCTTCGTCGAGGTCGCCGCCCAGGCGCTGCCCCAGGGCTTCGATCCCCGGCCACGCTGGTTGCGCTTCAGCCTGCGCAACCCGGGCCCGGCCCCCATCGAGCGCTGGCTGGAGGTCGGCCATACCCGGCTGGAGTCGGTGCAGCTCTTCACCCAGGCCGGCGATGGGCAGTGGCAGGTGCAGGCCAGCGGCCTGGCGGTGCCCATGGCGTTGCGCCCGCTGCCGGGGCCGACGGCGCTGTTCCCCATTGCCTTGCAGCCGGGGGAGACCCGCGTGCTCTATCTGCGCGTGCAGTCGCGCTCCGCCCAGTACCTGGGGATGCGCGTGTGGGAGCCGATGGCTTATCGCGACCGGCAGTCGCGCTTCGAGAACCTGCGTTCGATGGGCCAGGGCGGCATCATTCTGGCGGGGTTGCTGTCCCTGCTGATCTTCATCCAGCTGCGGAACATGCCCTATCTCTACTTCGGGCTGGAGATGCTGTTGATCAGCGCGTTCGAGGCGATCATCGGCGGGCTGGCGCAGCAATACGCCTGGCCGGGCATCTGGCCGTTCCCGATCGTGCTGGTGCCGCTGCTGGGGCGGCGATCATGATCATGCACTGCCAGTTCGTGCGCACCTTCCTCGATCTCCGGCGGCTGGGGCGCGGCTGGGACCGCTTGCTGCTGGGCGTCATCGGGGTGGTGGTCGTGGCGGCGCTGGGGGCCAGCCTGCACCACTACATCTTCTGGCTGCAGGTGCTGTCCCTCACCTCGCTGGTGGCGCTCGCGGTGGGGATCATCACCTCCTACCTGGCCTGGCGCGGCGGCAATGCGTCGGCGGGCCTGACGCTGATCTCGTTCGGGGCCTTCGGGGCCTCGGTGGTGATCCGGCAGGCGGGCCTGTACCTGGGGCTGGACCCTACCGGGCCGCTGCTGGCGAGCGCCTGGCCGCTGGCGGTGCTGGTGATGGCGCCGCTGATTCTCATCGCCATCACCACGCGCACCCAGCAGTTGTCCGCCGCCCTGTCGGTGGAGCGCGAAGCCAACCGTGCCAAGACCACCTTCCTGGCCCACATGAGCCATGAGTTGCGCACGCCGCTCAATACCATCATCGGTTTCGCCCAGTTGCTGCAGCGCGGCTCGCGTCGCCTCGGGCCGGAGGAGGGCGCGCGGGCCATCGAAGGCAGCGGGCGCCATTTGCTGCACCTGATCGACGAGCTGCTGGATGCGGCGCGGGCGGAGATCGGCCAGTTGGAGGTGGCGGCCACACCGCTGGCGTTCCGACCCTGGCTGGCGGAGATGGTGGAGGTCGCCAGGTTGCAGGCGGAAGCGGCGGGCAACGGTTTCTCCCTGGAGGAGCACGGGGTGGTGCCCGAGTACGTTTCCATCGACAGCCGGCGCCTGCGCCAGGTGCTCGACAACCTGTTCAGCAACGCGAACCGGCACACCCGGGACGGGCGCATCGCCCTGCGTTACCGGGGGGAGAAGCTGGACGGGCTGGTTCGGCTGTTCTTCGAGGTGGAGGACAGCGGCGGCGGTATCGCGGCGGGCGACCTGGCGAGGATCTTCGAGCCTTTCGTGCGGGGGGCGAACCAGCCTGCTGAGGGTTCGCGGGCGGGGGTCGGCCTGGGGCTGGCCATCGCCCGGCAACTGGTGCGCTGCATGGGCGGCGAGCTGAGCGTGGCCAGCATTCCTGGCCAGGGCAGTGCGTTCCGCTTCCATGTGGTGGGCGAGTTGCTGACGGAGTTGCCGGCGGAGCCCGCTGCCGTGGACGTCGACGGTCCCCGGCCTCTGGGCGACCGGGTGGTGATGCTGGTGGAGGACGACCCGGACCTGCGCCTGCTGCTGGCCGAGCAGCTGGAGCGGCACCGGTTGCGGGTGGTCATCGCCGTCGATGGCCGCGATGCAGCCCGCCAGTGGCGCGACGACATCGCCCTGGTGATCACCGATCAGTTCATGGACGGCGGTGACGGCTGGTCGGTCCTGCAGATGGTGGCCGAGCGTTCCCCGGCCACGCCGGTGGTGCTGCTTTCCGCAGCGGCGCCGCTGGCGCCGGAGGGCTTCGCGTCGCACCTGAGCTTCGCGGCCTGCCTGAGAAAGCCGATCAGCGAAACCGAGCTGGCGGCGCTGTTGGTCAGGTTCCTGGGGTTGCAGGACCTGGCCTCGCCGGGCACCGAGCCGCCGGCATCCGATGTGGCGGCACGCCCGGATGCGGCGCGTTTGGCGAACCTGGCGAACCTGGTGGAAACCGGGCAGGTGACGCTTATCGAGAAGTGGGCCCATGACCTGGCGGCCGAGCAGCCGCTGTGCATCGGTTTTGCCGATGCCGTTCTCCAGGCCGCATTGACCCTGGATTTCCCTCGGCTGGCCGAGCTGGTGGGGGCGGGCGAGGACTGAGCGAGCGGGTGCCTGTGCCGCCGCTGGACCCGGGGCCAAGCTAGTGGCCTATAGGCGCCTCAAGCGCCCGGTATCGACTGGATTACCAGTGCTGCGAGCTTTCAGCATGCTGGTGCAGGATCCTCACTACCTGGACCTCGTCACCCACAACGCGATACGCGGCGTAGAAAGGGATGAAGCGGAAAATCAGGTCTCGCATATCAGGAGCCCGTGAGGGGCGGCCGGAGCCAGGGAACAGGAGCAGTTGCTCAAGTGCCGATATGACACTGGCCACTATCTCCTCTGCTGAGGCTGCGCCTATCCGGGGCTCATAGAATTCGTAGATCTTCGTAAGGTCGCTGTCAGCTAGCTCAGTCAGAACGATTTTTGCCACGGTTCACCCACTTGGCCTTGATGGTTTCGAGATCAGTAAGGTTGCCCGCGTCTGCTTGCTGGATGCCTTCCTTGATCGCTGCCAGATGCCATGACTCTTCATCCAGATACCGCATTAGTGCGCGTTTCACGTGGTACTGGCGATCACGATCTGTAGCCTCAGAAAGCTCATCCAATCGAGTGATCAGGTCATCTTCGACCCGAAACGACAGAACAGGCGATGCCATGGTAGCCTCCAGTCAGTGACGTATACAACGTATACGTATTCGTATATGTCGGCACTGTAATTAAGCTTGCATATGTTTACAACCATTGTTTTAGCGTTAGACCCGCGTTAGATCCAGGAAAATGGAGGGAAATGGGTGCTAACTTGCGTTTACCTATTGGTAAATTTGGCTCTGGGCCGTTCGTCGGCTCGATTGACAGTGGGATGCAAGCTGCCTCAAAGCGGTCTTCTGGACGTCCGTATCGGCAGGCTCGATAGCGTCAGTGCAATCGCGGACGGAGCGTGCTGAGAACGCATCGGTGAAGGGGCGGGGCTCTCCCCACTGCAACCCAATTCATCTTGAACACGACTACATCGTCCACATTCAGAAAATTGGTTCGTTTGATAGCGACTGGTCAGAGGGGATGTCCATCCGCCTGGATAAGGCAGCAGGGTCAATCCATCTTGAACTTCAGGTGTTTGGCACTCAGGTCGAGCACATCCTGGAGGTCCTCGGTCTGAAGTGATGTGGACGTTGTGGGTCTATGAAGGGGCGACTTCGCTTACGCCAGAAAGACAAAAGCCGCGCAATGCGCGGCTTTTTCATGGGGTTTTGGTGGTGGGCCCACACGGACTTGAACCGTGGACCAAAGGATTATGAGTCCTCTGCTCTAACCAACTGAGCTATAGGCCCCCAGAAGGCCGGCGGATTATACCGGCGCCTTTTCCTGAGCGCCAACAGGTTGACAGGGATCGAGGAATTGCCGGGCGAAAACGTCGGCGGGGAGGGGGCGGCTGACGACGTAGCCCTGGATCTGTTCGCAGCCTTCGGCGGTGAGGAAGGCTTCCTGGGCGTGGGTTTCGACGCCTTCGGCGATGACGGTGAGCTGCATGCTGCGGCCGAGGGCGATGATGGCGCGGGCGATGGCGGCGTCTTCGAGGTCGTCTGGCAGGCCGCGGACGAAGGATTTGTCGATCTTGATGATGTCCAGCGGCAGGCGCTTGAGGTAGCTGAGGGAGGAGTAGCCGGTGCCGAAGTCGTCGATGGCCAGTTGCACGCCGAGCGCCTTGAGGGCGTGGAGCACGGCGAGGGCTTCTTCGGCCTGGCTCATGATGAAGCCTTCGGTGATTTCCAGTTGCAGGTGGCAGGGGACGACGCCTGTGTCCTGCAGCAGGCGGTCGATGCGCTCGACCAGTTGCGGCTGGCGCAGTTGGGCGCCGGCGAGGTTGACGGAGAGCGGGCCGAAGGGGGCGTGGCGGTCCTGCCATTCGCGCATCTGCCGGCAGGCTTCGGCGAGGACCCAGTCGCCCAGGGGGAGGATGAGGCCGTTCTCTTCGGCGAGGGGGATGAAGCGCTCGGGGGAGATTTCGCCGAACAGGGGGTGGTGCCAGCGGATCAGGGCTTCGGCGCCGATCAGGCGGCGGTTCTGCAGGCACAGCTTGGGTTGGTAGTAGAGGCTGAGTTCGCCACGTTCGAGGGCACGGCGCAGTTCGTTCTCCAGGGCCATGCGTTCGTTGGCCTGGAAGGTGAGGTCGCGGGTGTAGAACTCGATGCGGTTGCGGCCCTTGGATTTGGCGCGGTACATGGCGGCGTCGGCGTTCTTGACGACGGTGGCGACATCGCTGCCGTGTTCGGGGTAGAGGCTGATGCCGATGCTGGCGCTGGTGAAGAACTCGTGTTCGTCGGCCTCGAAAGGGGCGCTGAAGCAGGCGAGCACTTTGCTGGCGATGTGCTCGGCGTCAGCGGCGGTGTGCAGGCCGGGCAGCAGGATGATGAATTCGTCGCCGCCGAGGCGGGCGACGGTGTCGATGTCGCGAAGCTGGTCCTTGAGGCGGGTGGCGATGCTTTTGAGCAGGAGGTCGCCGACCGGGTGGCCGAGGCTGTCGTTGATGTGCTTGAAGCGGTCGAGGTCGATGAAGAGTACGGCGCCTCGCTGGGCGTCGGTGGTGGCGTCGAGCAGGGCGGCCTGCAGGCGACTTTCGAAGAGGATGCGGTTGGGCAGCCCGGTGAGGGGGTCGTGGTGGGCCTGGTAGTCGAGGCGGGCCTGGGCGTGCTTGAGGGTGGAGATGTCGGCGAAGACGCCGACGAAGTGGGTGATCTGCTCGCCGCGGTTGCGCACGGCGCTGATGGTCAGCCATTCGGGATAGGGTTCGCCGTTCTTGCGGCGGTTCCAGATTTCGCCCTGCCAGTGGCCGTCGGCGGCGAGCTGGTGCCACATGGCGGCGTAGAAGGCGCTGTCGTGCTGGCCGGAGGCGAGCAGGCGCGGTGATTGGCCGAGGGCTTCGGCTTCGCTGTAGCCGGTGATTTCGGTGAAGGCGCGGTTGACGGCGGTGATGCGCTGTTCGGTGTCGGTGATCATCACGCCTTCGGCGGTGCTTTCGAAGACGGTGGCAGCCTGCAGGAGCTTTTCCTGCATCTGCTGGCGCTCGGTGATGTCGCGGGCGATGGTGAGGACGCAGGCTTCGCCGTTGATGGGGATGGGTTGGGCGGTGAGTTCGCAGAGGCGGATGCTGCCGCCCTTGGTGCGTATCGGGGCGGTGAAGCTGCGCAGGCTGCCCTGGTCGCGGATGGCGTGGACCATATGCTGGCGGTCTTCGGGGTTGGCCCAGATGCCGAGTTCGAGGGTGGAGCGGTCGGCGGCTTCGCCGGCGACGTAGCCGGTGATGCGGGTGAAGCCTTCGTTGGCTTCGATGAGCCTGCCGTCGACCAGGCGGGTGATGAGCAGGCCGTCGGGGGATGCGTGGAAGGCGCGGGCGAATTTCTCTTCGGAGATCTTCAGTTGCTGCTGGGTTTCCTTGACCAGGGTGATGTCGCGCACGACGACGATGAGGGCGGGGATGCCGTCGAGGTCGATGGGTTGCGCGGAGATGAGGCCGGTGAAGCTTTCGCCGTTCTGCCGGCGGAAGGTCATTTCCAGGTTGTGCAGGCTTTCGTTCTGCAGGCGCTGGAGGAGGCCGGGCCCCATGTCGGGGGTGCCCCAGATGCCCAGTTCGGTGGCGGTACGGCCGATGGCCTGGGCGGCGTCGATGCCGGTCTGTTGCTCGAAGGTGCGGTTGACGTCGAGCAGGCGGCCGTCCTGGCGGCGGGCGAGGGCGATGACGTCGGGGCAGTTGTGGAACACGGAGGCGAACTTCTGTTGGGAGAGGCGCAGGGCGTGTTCGGTGTCCTTGGCTTCGGTGATGTCGATCATCAGGCCGCGGATGATCTGGCTGTCGCCCTGGGGGTCGAGGGTGACGATGTCGCGGATCCACAGGACGCGGCCGTCGGCAGCGAGCATGCGGTAGTCGAAGCTGTGGTCGCGCCCGGCGGCGACTTCTTCGTTGCAGACATATTCAGCGTGCTGGGCGTCTTCGGGATGGAGGGTGCGCTGCCAGAAACCGGGCTCGAGCCAGTCTGCCAGGGGTAGCCGAGCAGGCGCTCGGCGTGGGGCGAGACGTAGGTGAAGCGGTGTTCGTCGAGGCGCATTTCCCAGGCGATGGCGTTGAGGCTTTCGACCAGGCCACGGTAGTGCTGTTCGCTGGTGCGCAGTTCGTCTTCGAGCAGGGCGCGGCGTGACATTTCGCCGCTGAGGCGGCGGTTGATGCGCAGGACGAAGACCAGGGCGAGGCCGATCAGTAGCAGGGCGGGGAGCCCGTAGGCGATGAGGGTGGTCCAGACCGGGCGCCGGTCGATGACGCCGCCGACCCAGCGGTCCTGGATGGCTTCGATCTGGGCAGCGCTGATGTCGGCGAAGACCTTGTCGAGGATGCCGACCAGGGGGGTGTCGCTACGCGGCGTGGCCATGGCGAGCTGGTAGCGGTAGGGCGTCTCGCCGCTGATGTAGAGGCCTTCGAGCCGGAGTTGGCGCAGGCTCCAGACGCTGGAGGCGAGGTCGCCGACGAAGGCGTCGGCCTGCCCGGTAGCGAGGGCCTGGAGGCCGGCGGCGACGTTGGGCAAGGGCAGGAGGTTGAGGTCGGGATTGCCGCTGCGCAGCAGTTCGTGAGGGGCGTAGTCCTCGACCACGGCGATCTTGAGGCCGTAGAGCTCGCCGAGCGATTTGGGCTGTGGGCCGCCGTCGCGGGCGAGGATGACGATGGGGAAGTCGAGGTAGGGGCGGGTGAAACTGAGGTATTGCTGGCGTTCGGGGGTGGACATGACGCCGGGCAGCAGGTCGAGCTGGCCATTGCGGGCCTGCTCCAGCACTTCACCCCAGTTGCGTGGTTCCACCGGCTCGAGGCGGACGCCCAGGCGTTCCTGGATCAGCTTGACGTAGTCGGCGGCGAGGCCCTGGTGGCGGCCCTGGCTGTCGCGGAATTCGAAGGGGGGCCAGGAGGCGTCGATGCCCATGCGCAGGACGGGGTGGTCCTGCAGCCATGCCTGTTCTTCCTGGGTGAAGGTGAGCGCTCCGGACGGGGCTGCCCAGAACGCCAGACACAGCAGGAGAATGGCAGGCAGACGCGCCATGACGGTCCCGTTCCACGAAGTGATAGGCGGAAGTGTAGACGCGGCAGCTGGCGCTTTGGTAGCAGAAAGAAAAACCCCCGGACTGGCCGGGGGTTGTTCGATCACTCGTCGAGGAAGGAGCGCAGATGCTCGCTTCGCGACGGGTGGCGCAACTTGCGCAGCGCCTTGGCTTCGATCTGGCGGATCCGCTCGCGGGTCACATCGAACTGCTTGCCGACTTCCTCGAGGGTGTGGTCGGTGTTCATGTCGATGCCGAAGCGCATGCGCAGGACCTTGGCTTCACGGGCGGTGAGGCCGGCCAGTACTTCGCGGGTGGCTTCCTTGAGGCTTTCGACCGTGGCCACGTCGATCGGGGACTGCATGGTGCTGTCCTCGATGAAGTCGCCCAGGTGGGAATCCTCGTCGTCGCCGATCGGGGTTTCCATGGAGATCGGTTCTTTGGCGATCTTCAGTACCTTGCGGATCTTGTCCTCGGGCATTTCCATGCGCTCGCCAAGCTCTTCCGGGGTGGGCTCGCGGCCCATTTCCTGGAGCATCTGGCGGGAGATGCGGTTGAGCTTGTTGATGGTCTCGATCATGTGCACCGGAATACGGATGGTGCGGGCCTGGTCGGCGATCGAGCGAGTGATCGCCTGACGGATCCACCAGGTGGCATAGGTCGAGAACTTGTAGCCGCGCCGGTATTCGAACTTGTCCACCGCCTTCATCAGGCCGATGTTGCCTTCCTGGATCAGGTCGAGGAACTGCAGGCCGCGGTTGGTGTACTTCTTGGCGATGGAGATCACGAGGCGCAGGTTGGCCTCGACCATTTCCTTCTTCGCCCGGCGAGCTTTCGCTTCACCGATGGACATGCGGCGGTTGACGTCCTTGATCTCGGAAATCTTGAGGTCGACTTCCTTCTCGAGGTCGATCAGCTTCTGCTGATTGCGCTTGACGTCGTCGACCAGCTTGCTCAGAGCTTCGGCGTACTTGGCCTTGCCTTTGGTCAGGCCTTCGACCCAGGTCAGGTCGACTTCGTTGCCGGGGAACAGGCGCAGGAAGTCGGCACGCGGCATGCGGGCATCACGCACGCAGAGCTGCATGATGGCGCGCTCCTGGGCGCGGACACGGTCAAGGGCGTCACGAACGCGGTCTACCAGGGCATCGAACTGTTTGGGTACCAGTTTGATGGGCATGAACAGCTCGGCGAGGCCTTGCAGTTCATCGATGGCCTGTTTGCTGGAACGACCATGCTTCTTCAGCGCCTTGCGGGCCTTTTCCAGCTGGTCGGAGACGGCTGTGAAGCGGCGCAGGGCCTCTTCCGGGTCGGGACCGCCGTCGCCTTCTTCCTCGGCGTCGTCGCTCTCACCTTCCTCTTCTTCGTCTTCGTCCTTTTCCTTCGCGGCGCTTTCTTCCTTCGGGACGACAGGCTCGACTTCCTCGGCCGGCACGCTGCCGTCGTCGGGGTCGATGTAGCCAGCGAGGACGTCGGAGAGACGGCCACCTTCGGTAGTGACGCGATGGTACTCGGAGAGAATGCTGTCGACGGTACCGGGGAAGTGGGCGATCGCGCTCATTACTTCGCGAATGCCTTCCTCGATGCGCTTGGCGATCTCGATCTCGCCTTCGCGAGTCAGCAGTTCCACCGTGCCCATTTCACGCATGTACATGCGCACCGGGTCGGTGGTTCGGCCAATGTCGGTCTCGACGGCTGCGAGTGCGGCGGCGGCTTCTTCGGCTGCAGCCTCGTCGGTGTCGGCTTCGGCCAACAACAGGGCGTCCGCATCCGGAGCACTCTCGAATACGTTGATCCCCATGTCATTGATCATGCGGATGATGTCTTCCACCTGTTCCGGATCGGAAATATCCTCCGGCAGATGGTCATTGACCTCCGCGTAAGTCAGGTAACCCTGCTCACGACCACGGGCGATCAACTCTTTGAGGCGAGACTGCTGTTGCGCTTTTCCGGACATAACACCCTATCCACTTAAGGTCTTGGCGGGCTAAAAACAAGCCGAGGATTATACCTGACCAGAGGCCTCAAGCGCCAGTTGGGCTGGTGGAGGCTGGAGATGGACTGCGGCTGAGGAGGTCGCGCAGCTGGTCTTTCTCCTCTGCGCTGAGTTCGCTCTGCCTTGCTTTGCGTAGCAGTTGTTCGAGGCTGCGCTCGCGTTGGCGGGCCGACAACCTAGTTATAGTGTCGAAAAACTGTTGTTCAAGGTTGTCGCTCGAAATCAACCATTCCTTCTCCGCCAGTGCCTGCAGCAGCCGGCCCTGTTCGGTGCCGTGCCAGCGGGCGATGAGCTGCAGCGAGCGCAGCTTGGGGTTCTTCTGCAGGGCTTCGAGGAGCGACACCATCAAGCGGGCGTACGTGTCGTCTTCTGCGGCGAAATGGCTGGCATTTTCCACCTTCTGCGCAAGGTTCGGATGGTGAAGCAGCGTCCTTAGGGCCGTCAGGGTTGGCGACTCGACCTTGATCTCGGTACGTGGCGGGCGCCTGAATTCGCCTTGGCCGCCTTTCTTGTCCCAGGGCTTTCCGCCCTTTTTCCAGTCGCCTTTCTTGCGCTCGGGCTTCTGCCATTCGCCCTGTTGTTGCCGGGCGGGTGGCTCGAAGTAGTGCTCCTGGCCGGCATCGCCATAGTTCTCGTAGCTGGCAGGGGCGCCGTAGTGGTAGTCGTCGGGGTAGTGCGACGCTTCGCCGCTGTGCGGCGGTGCGTCGTGGCTTAGCTGGCCGATGGCCTCACCGTTCAGGCCGGTGATTTCCGACAGGCGCTGACGCATCAGCGTACGCAGGTTGGCGCCGGGCACTTTGTCGATCAGTGGCGCGGCCAGGGTAACCAGGTGCGCCTTGCCTTCCAGGGAGCTGGGATCGGCTTCGTCCCTCAGTTGCTGGAAGAAGTAATCGGCCAGGGGCTGCGCGTGCTGGGTGATGCGGGCGCGGAAGGCATCGGTACCCTCGGCGCGTACCAGGCTGTCCGGGTCTTCGCCTTCGGGGAGGAACAGGAAGCGTGCGCGCCGGCCGTCCTCCAGGGACGGTAGCGTGGCTTCCAGTGCGCGCCAGGCGGCCTTGCGTCCAGCCTGGTCGCCGTCGAAGCAGAACAGGATGCTGGGCACCAGGCGGAACAGGCGCTTGATGTGCTCCTCGCTGGTGGCGGTGCCGAGGGTGGCGACGGCGTTGCGCAGGCCTTGCTGGGCCAGGGCGATAACGTCCATGTAGCCTTCGACGACCATCACCTCGTCGAGGTTGCGGTTGTTCTTGCGGGCTTCGTAGAGACCGTAGAGTTCCTGGCCCTTGTGGAAGACCGGTGTTTCCGGCGAGTTCAGGTACTTGGGTTTGTCATCGCCCAGTACGCGACCGCCAAAGGCGATGACCCGGCCCCGGCTGTCGCGGATGGGGAACATCACGCGGTCACGGAAGCGGTCGTAGCGCTTGCCGCTATCGGCGTTCTCGATCAGCAGGCCGGCATCGATCATGGCCTTCTGCTGCAAGGCGTCGCTGGCCAGGTGCTTGAACAGGTTGTCCCACCCCGGTGGGGCGAAGCCGAGGCCGAAGTCGCGGGCTATTTCACCGGACAGGCCGCGTCCTTTCAGGTAGTCGACGGCGGCCTTACGTGTCGGGTGGCTCTTCAGGGCTTGGCGGTAGTAATCCGAGGCAGCTGTGAGCAGGGCGTAGAGCGGCGAGTCGGTGGCTTGGCGTGGGCGATTGTTGCGCCCGCTTTCTTCGCGCGGTACGTCCATGCCGGCACGTTTGGCCAGCTCCTCGACAGCCTCGGGGAAGTCGAGGTTGTCGTGGTCCATGATGAAGCCGAGGGCGTTGCCGCCGGCGCCACAGCCGAAGCAGTAGTAGAACTGCTTGTCGGGGCTGACGCTGAAAGAGGGCGTCTTTTCGTTATGGAATGGGCAGCGGGCGCTGTAGTTTTTGCCGGCCTTCTTCAGCTGGATGCGCGAACTCACCACCTCGACTATGTCGGTGCGGTTCAGCAGATCGTCGATGAAGCCTTGGGGGATCAGGCCGGCCATAGGGTGCTCAGGACGCTGGGAGGGTCAAAGCATAGGCCCCCATCGCCGGTTGGCGATAGCGGCATTACCGGTGCTGCAAATGCAAAAAAACTCCGGCGTTCGCCATGGCGAAGCGGAGTGTCGCATGCGGTGCCTGAATGCACTCGCCCGGCCGGAGCCGGGCGATGCTGAAAGCGTGCGGCGAAGCCTGTTAACTCAGTACAGGCGCTCGCGGCGGCGCTGCTCGCGCTGCACTTTCTTGGCGTGACGCTTCACTGCAGCAGCAGCTTTACGCTTGCGCTCTGCGGTGGGCTTCTCGTAGAACTCGCGGCTGCGGACTTCAGCCAGTACACCGGCTTTTTCGCAGGAGCGCTTGAAGCGACGCAGGGCTACGTCGAAGGGTTCGTTCTCTTTAACTTTGACGGCTGGCATCCAGGTCGTACCTTCACTAATTACCGTGGGTGAACGCGCTCCTGGCTAAGACTGCGGGAGAACGTCGGTTTTCAAGGGTTGCGGATGTTAACGCCTTGCGCCCTGGAATGCAAAGCCTTCAGTCGAAAACCGCTGGCCGGGGCGGAGGGCGGCGATTATGATGCGCGCCTTCTTTATTAGCTAGGCCTGGAAGGCAGGTTCCCAATGCTAGTGCTGGGTCTGGAAACCTCTTGCGACGAGACCGGTGTCGCTCTCTACGACAGCGAGCGCGGCCTGTTGGCCGATGCGCTGTTCAGTCAGATCGACCTCCATCGCGTGTACGGCGGCGTGGTGCCCGAGCTGGCGTCCCGCGATCACGTCAAGCGCATGCTGCCGCTGTTGCGCGAAGTGCTTGATGGCGCCGGTTGCAAGCCGGCCGATATCGATGGCATCGCCTACACCTCCGGCCCCGGCCTGGTCGGCGCGCTGCTGGTGGGTGCCTCCTGCGCCCAGGCCCTGGCGTTCGCCTGGGGCGTGCCTGCGCTGGGTGTGCACCATATGGAAGGCCATCTGCTGGCGCCGATGCTGGAAGAGCAGCCGCCGGAGTTTCCGTTCGTCGCCTTGCTGGTTTCCGGTGGCCATACCCAACTGGTTCGCGTCGATGGTATCGGCCGTTACGCTTTGCTCGGTGAGTCGGTGGACGACGCTGCGGGCGAAGCCTTCGACAAGACAGCCAAGCTCATCGGCCTGGGCTATCCGGGTGGCCCCGAGATCGCCCGCCTGGCCGAAAGCGGTGTGCCGGGACGCTTCACCTTCCCGCGCCCGATGACTGATCGGCCTGGCCTGGATTTCAGCTTCAGCGGCCTCAAGACCTTCGCCCTCAACACCTGGCAGCAGTGCCGCAATGCTGGGGACGACGGTGAGCAACCCCGTTGCGACATCGCTCTGGCGTTCCAGCAGGCGGTGGTCGAGACTCTCGTCATCAAGTGCCGCCGGGCCCTGAAGCAGACCGGCTTGAAGCGACTGGTGATCGCCGGTGGGGTGAGTGCCAACCAGGCGCTGCGCCAATCACTGGAGGCGATGCTGGGCGAATTCCACGGCAACGTCTTTTATGCGCGCCCGCGGTTTTGCACCGACAACGGCGCGATGATCGCCTATGCCGGTTGCCAGCGCCTGAAGGCCGGGCAGCAGGAAGGTCTGGCCATTGCCGTGCAGGCGCGCTGGCCGATGGAAAGCCTGCCGTCGATCTAGCGTCGCATGGCGTCTTGTAGCTTCAGGCTTGTAGCTTGAGGCTGTCTTCAGTTTCAGAAATGTCGTTCGCGTCCTGCGAAAAGGTCGCGTAGATTGCCGCGGTGTCGCCAGACGATCAGGCAGCAGAGCACGGCCATTGGCAGCAGGGCTCCGGGTTTCTGCCAGGCCAGTAATGGCAGGGTCAGCGGCGTTGCGATCAGCGCGGCGAGCGAGCTGGTGCGGGTGAGGAAGAAGGTCAGCGCCCAGGCCCCGACAGCCAGCAAGGCGGCCGGCGGGTAGAGCCCGAGCAGCATGCCGGCGGCGGTGGCGACGCCCTTGCCGCCTCGAAAGCGGAAGTACAGCGGGTAGAGATGCCCGAGCACGGCGGCGAGGCCGATCCAGGCCTGTTTCTGGATGCCGAGCCCGATCAGGTAGGCGACCAGCACGGGCAGAAGGCCTTTGAGCAAGTCGCCGAGCAGGGTGAGGATCGCGAGCTTCTTGCCCGCCACGCGCAGCATGTTGGTGGCGCCCGGATTGCCTGAGCCCTGGTCGCGTGGGTCGGCGAAGCCGAAAAACCGGCTTAGCAGGATGGCGAAGGACAGCGAGCCGAGCAGGTAGGCGAGAATCGCCAGCAGCCAGAACATTGGTATCCATTCCAGGGCGAGGGAGCCCTGATTCTAACGGGGCAGAAGTTACGTGGACACGGTTTTCATCGAGGGTCTTGAAGTCGATACCGTCATTGGTGCGTACGACTGGGAGCGGAGCATTCGCCAGTGCCTGCGCCTGGACCTGCAAATGGCCTGGGACAACCGCCCGGCCGCCGCCGATGATGAGCTGGCCCATGCCCTGGACTACGCTTCTGTCTCCCAGCGCATCCAGGCGTTCGCTGGCGAATCGCAGTTCCTTCTCGTGGAAACCTTCGCCGAGCGATTGGTCGCTGTGCTCATGGCGGAATTCAACATTCCCTGGGTGCGGCTCAAGCTGCACAAGCCCGGTGCGGTGCCCGCTGCCAGCAGCGTTGGCGTGGAGATTGAACGCGGATGCCGCTGACACCGGTTCTGCTGGGCCTGGGCAGCAATATCGGGCGTGAAGAACACCTGCGGGCCGGCCTCGATGCACTGGCCGGTTTCCTTCATGAGATCCATTGCTCGCCGGTGTTCGAAAGCCAGCCGGTGGGCATCAAGAGCGGACCCTTCTACAACCTGGTGGTGGCGGCGACGACCGACCTGCCCCTGATGGAGCTGGACCGCCGCCTCAAATTCATCGAGGCCGACAACGGCCGCTATGCGCCAGATCGCAAGGGTTTGCCGCTGGACATCGATGTGCTGCTTTACGGCGACCTGGTCGGCAGTTTCGATGGCCTGGCCTTGCCGCGTGCAGAGGTGTTGAAGAACGCGTTCGTGCTCTGGCCCTTGGCGCTGGTAGCGCCTGAGCGCCTGCACCCGGGTGAGGGGCGCAGCTTCGCGGAGCTTTGGGCAACGGCGCAGATTCAGCAGCAGCTGTGGCCGGTGCCTTTCGAATGGCAGGGGCGCCAGTTGACGCCCGCCGATCTGCTTCAGGCCTTCCCCGCGCCTTCCTTGTAAGCCTTCAGTGCCTTCAGGCGCTCGAGCCTGAGCGCTTCGCCCAGTTCGGCCCCCTTGTAGCCCTTTTCCAGCAATGGCTGGACCGCGACTGCACGCGCGGCTTCGGCGGCGCCTCGCAGGTAGTCGGCCTGGGGGTATTCGCGCTGCTCCAGGCCGTGCCGGCCGCGGGCGTCCATCTTGCAGGCCGCGATGAATTCCTCGAAGCGCTGCGGGCGGCGGTAGACATCGAAACGGGCGAGCAGCTCTGCCAGGGTCGATGCGCGCAGTTCGGTGGCGCGGTGGGCGTGGGTGTGGAACTCGCCCACCAGCATCGCCAGCTCCTGGCAGTCCCGGGGTGCCTTGCAGCGCTCGTTGACCTGCTGGATCAGCTTGAGGCCGCGTTGTTCGTGGGCGATGTGCCGGGGCCATTCCTCCTCTGGCGTCTCGCCCTTGCCCAGGTCGTGCAGCAGGCAGGCCCAGCGCACGGCGAGGGGTTGGTCGTGTTCCGCGCACTGCTGCAGCACCGCCAGAACGTGCAGCCCTGAGTCCACCTCCGGGTGATGATGCTCGGGCTGGGGCACGCCGAACAGGGCGTCCAGTTCCGGCATCCAGGCCTGCAGTGCACCGCAGTCGCGCAGCACCTGGATGAACACGTCCGGGCGCGGCTCCATCAGGGCGCGGGAGATTTCCTTCCAGCTGCGCTCCGCAGTCAGGGCGTCCAGCTCGCCGGATTCGGCGATTTCCCGCATCAGTGCGATGGTTTCCGTCGCGACGCTGAAGCCGAGTGGCGCATAGCGGGCGGCGAAGCGGGCCACGCGCAGCACGCGCAGCGGGTCTTCGGCGAAGGCGGGGGAGACGTGTCGGAGGATGCGTTGCTCAAGGTCGCGCTGGCCGCCATAGGGGTCGACCAGCGTGCCGTGTTCGTCTTCGGCGATGGCGTTGACGGTGAGGTCGCGGCGGATCAGGTCCTCTTCGAGGCTGACGTCCGGGGTGGCGAAGAAGGTGAAGCCGCCGTAGCCGCGCCCGCTTTTGCGTTCGGTACGTGCCAACGCGTATTCCTCGCCGCTCTGCGGGTGGAGGAACACGGGAAAGTCCGCGCCGACCGGCTTGAAGCCCTGTTCGAGCATTTCTTCGGCGGTTGCGCCGACCACGACCCAGTCCACTTCCGTGACTGGGCGACCCAACAAGCGGTCACGAACCGCGCCGCCCACCTTGTATATCTGCATGCTCACCTCCGAGGGTGCGGAGGATAGCAGCCCGCTCGCTGGCTGCGATGGGGATTTGCCGGGTCAGGGCTTCCACTGCGCTTTGCAGCAGCTCGGCGCTGTCCCAGGCGGGGCTCAGGCCGGTGCTGGCGATGCCTTCCCAGAGCACCTGGCCATCGAGGTCGGTGATGCGCAGGCGCAGGGTGCCGGTTTCATCACGCAGGCGGTGGATGGCCTGGTAGGGGCCGAGTGGGCTGGGCGGCGCCTGGTCGACCTTGAACTCCAGCGGTGCGTCCTGCAGGGCCAGCCAGTAGTAGATGCGCAGCTCGGGCGTCTGGCTTTCGTGATAGCCCCGGGTCGCCAGGCCTTGGCGGAGCAATGGGTCGAGCCGAGCGTAGTGCTCACGGTAGGGGGCTTGGCCGAGCAGCGCCTGTTCCGGAGGAGCCAGTTGGAAGCTGTGGCGAGCGGTCAGGTCGCCGCCGTCCGGGTGCACCACCTGGATGCTGGGGATGTGGGTGGAGCAGGTGGCCAGGACCAGGCACAACAGCAGGACGAGGAACAGGCGCATCGACGCTCTCCATGGGCGATGACCGCATGCTCGGGGGAGCCCGGCATGCGGTCAACCGATCAAATGGGCGGGATGACCAGGTCCAGGCGGGGGTATTCGCCGTCTTCGCTGCGCTCACCCTTGGGTGGTACGTGGTGGGTGCCGGTGATCTGCTCGCCGTTCATGGTTTCCAGGTGGATGTCGAAGCCCCAGAGGCGGTGCAGGTGGCGCAGCACCTCCTCGGTGGATTCGCCCAGGGGTTTGCGGTCGTGTTGCTGGTGGCGCAGGGTCAGGGAGCGGTCGCCACGGCGGTCGACGTTCCAGATCTGCACGTTGGGTTCGCGGTTGCCGAGGTTGTACTGGGCGGCGAGGGTTTCGCGGATCTGCCGGTAACCGGGTTCGTCATGGATGGCAGGGACCAGCAGCTCGTCCTTCTGGTCGTCGTCGAGGATGCTGAACAGCTTGAAGTCGCGGATCACCTTGGGCGAGAGGTATTGGAGGATGAAGCTCTCGTCCTTGAAGCTCTTCATGGCGAATTTGATGGTGGAGAGCCAGTCGCCGCCGGCGATGTCGGGGAACCAGCGCTTGTCTTCCTCGGTGGGCTCCTCGCACATGCGGCGGATGTCGCGGTACATGGCGAAGCCCAGGGCGTAGGGGTTGATGCCGTTGTAGTAGGGGCTGTCGAAGCCGGGCTGGAATACGACGCTGGTGTGGGACTGGAGGAACTCGAGCATGAAGCCTTCGGTGACCAGGCCTTCGTCGTAGAGGTCGTTCATCAGGGTGTAGTGCCAGAAGGTCGCCCAGCCTTCGTTCATGACCTGGGTCTGGCGCTGGGGATAGAAGTACTGGGCGATCTTGCGCACGATGCGCACGATCTCGCGCTGCCAGGGCTCCAGCAGCGGTGCGTGCTTTTCGATGAAGTAGAGAATGTTTTCCTGGGGTTCCGACGGGAAGCGCCGGTTGTCCTTGTCACCGCCCTTGCCCGCACCCTTGGGAATGGTGCGCCAGAGGTCGTTGATCTGCTTCTGCAGGTGTTCCTCCCGCTCCTTTTGCCGGCGCCGTTCTTCTTCGGCGGAGATCGGATAGGGTCGCTTGTAGCGGTCGACGCCGTAGTTCATCAGGGCGTGGCAGGAGTCCAGCAGGTCTTCCACCGCGTCGATGCCGTGGCGCTCCTCGCATTGCATGATGTACTGCTTGGCGAACACCAGGTAGTCGATGATCGAGCTGGCGTCGGTCCAGGTGCGGAACAGGTAGTTGCCCTTGAAGAAGCTGTTGTGGCCGTAGCAGGCGTGGGCGATCACCAGTGCCTGCATGGTGATGGTGTTTTCTTCCATCAGGTAGGCGATGCAGGGGTCGGAGTTGATGACGATCTCGTAGGCCAGGCCCATCTGCCCGCGGGAGTAGCCTTTCTCGGTGGCCAGGAAGTGCTTGCCGTAGGACCAGTGGTGGTAGCCCAGCGGCATGCCCACCGAGGCGTAGGCATCCATCATCTGCTCGGCCGTGATGACTTCGATCTGGTTGGGATAAGTGTCCAGGGCGTAGCGCTCGGCCAGCCGGCTGATCTCGCGGTCGTAGGTGCGGATCAGGTCGAAGGTCCACTCCGACCCGGTGGAGATGGGTTGCCTTTTCTTCTCTGTGGCAGTCATGTCACGGCCCTCAGGTAACCAGTCGGCGCTGGAAGAGTTCGCGGAACACGGGGTAGATATCGCCAGGGGAGACGATCTGCTGCTGGGCGAAGGTGTCGGCGAAGGTGTCGCAGACCTGCTCGTATTCGAACCACAGCGCCTGGTGCTCGCGCGGGGTGATCTCGACGTAGGTGTAGTACTGCACGAAGGGCATGATTTGCTTGATCAGGATGTCCCGGCAGATGGGCGAGTCGTCGTTCCAGTTGTCGCCGTCCGAGGCCTGTGCTGCATAGATGTTCCATTCGTTGACGGGGTAGCGTTCGGCCATGATCTCCTGCATCAGCTTGAGGGCGCTGGAGACGATGGTGCCGCCCGTTTCGCGGGAGTAGAAGAACTCCTCTTCGTCGACCTCGCGGGCGCTGGTGTGGTGACGGATGAACACCACTTCGATCTTGTCGTAGTTCCGCTTGAGGAACAGGTACAGGAGGATGAAGAAGCGCTTGGCGATGTCCTTGGTCGCCTGGGTCATGGAGCCGGAGACGTCCATCAGGCAGAACATCACGGCCTTGGAGCTGGGGTTGGGCTGCTTGACCAGCAGGTTGTACTTGAGGTCGAAGGTGTCGAGGAACGGCACCCGTTCGATTCGCGCCCGCAGCTTGAGGATCTCCGCTTCCAGTTCCTGGATGTCGCCGAAGTTGTCCGGCTCCTCACACTTGAGCCGGGCAAGTTCTTCCCGCGCCACACGCAGCTTGGCGCGGCTGGAGCCGGAAAGGGCAATGCGACGGGCATGGGCCGAGCGCAGGGTGCGGATGATATTGATGCGTGAGGGGTTGCCCTCGTTGCTGATGCCGGCGCGTACGGTCTTGAAGGTGTCGGAGCCGGTGAGATGGCGTTTGACCAGGTTGGGCAGCTCCAGGTCTTCGAACATGAAGTCGAGGAATTCTTCCTGGGTGATCTGGAAAACGAACTCGTCCATGCCTTCGCCGGAATTGCTGGCCTTGCCACTGCCGCGTCCGCCGCCACCGCCTTGCGGGCGAGGGATGCGTTCGCCTGTGGTGAATTCCTTGTTACCCGGGTGAACGATGGTCTGCCGGCCGCCACGGCCGTGATGCAGCACGGGCTCGTCGATGTCGCGGCCGGGAATGCTGATCTGCTCACCATGCTCCATGTCGGTGATGGAACGGCGGCTGACGGCTTCCTCCACCGCCTTCTTGATGTGGTCGCGGTACCGCCTGAGGAAGCGCTGGCGGTTCACCGTGCTCTTGTTCTTGCCATTCAGGCGTCGGTCGATCACGTAGCTCATGGGTGCCCCTCCGGGGCAGCTTCAAGCCGCAGGCCGCAAGCCGCAGGTAGAAGCGCAGAGCATCGGCCCCCGCTCCTTCTTGCCGCTTGAAGCCTGCAGCTTGTGGCTGCAGTTACTGCGACTTGCGTACCCGCAGGTACCACTCGGACAGCAGGCGAACCTGTTTCTCGGTGTAGCCGCGCTCGACCATGCGTTTGACGAAATCGTTGTGCTTCTGCTGCTCGTCCTTGCTGCCCTTGGCGTTGAAGCTGATGACCGGCAGCAGGTCTTCGGTGTTGGAGAACATTTTCTTCTCGATCACCACCCGCAGCTTCTCGTAGCTGAGCCAGGTGGGGTTCTTGCCGTTGTTGTTGGCCCGGGCACGCAGCACGAAGTTGACGATCTCGTTGCGGAAGTCTTTCGGGTTGCTGATGCCGGCGGGTTTCTCGATCTTCTCCAGCTCTTCGTTGAGGGCGACGCGGTTGAGGATCTCGCCGGTTTCCGGATCCCGGTATTCCTGATCCTGGATCCAGAAGTCGGCATAGAGCACGTAGCGATCGAAGATGTTCTGGCCATACTCGCTGTAGGACTCGAGGTAGGCGGTCTGGATTTCCTTGCCGATGAACTCGATGTAGCGCGGTGCCAGGTACTCCTTGATGAAGCGCAGGTAGCGCTCACGCACCTCGGCGGGGAATTGTTCCTGCTCGATCTGCTGTTCCAGCACGTAGAGCAGGTGAACCGGGTTGGCGGCGACCTCGTGCGGATCGAAGTTGAACACCTTGGAGAGGATCTTGAAGGCGAAGCGGGTGGAGAGGCCGTTCATGCCCTCGTCGACGCCGGCGGCGTCGCGGTATTCCTGGATCGACTTGGCCTTGGGATCGGTGTCCTTGAGGTTCTCGCCGTCGTAGACGCGCATCTTCGAGTAGATATTGGAGTTCTCCGGCTCTTTGAGACGCGAGAGGGCGGAGAACTGCGCGAGCATCTTCAGGGTGTCGGGTGCGCAGTGGGCGTTGGCCAGGGAGCTGTTGGCCAGCAGCTTGTCGTAGATCTTGATCTCATCGTTGACGCGCAGGCAATAGGGCACCTTGACGATGTAGATCCGGTCGATGAATGCCTCATTGTTCTTGTTGTTGCGGAAGCTGTGCCATTCCGATTCGTTGGAGTGGGCCAGCAGGATGCCCTGGAACGGAATCGCCCCGAGGCCCTCGGTGCTGTTGTAGTTGCCTTCCTGGGTGGCGGTCAGCAGCGGGTGCAGCACCTTGATCGGCGCCTTGAACATCTCGACGAACTCCATCAGGCCCTGGTTGGCCCGGCACAGAGCGCCCGAGTAGCTGTAGGCGTCGGCGTCGTTCTGCGGGAATTCCTCCAGCTTGCGGATATCCACCTTGCCCACCAGGGCAGAGATGTCCTGGTTGTTCTCGTCACCGGGCTCGGTCTTGGCCACGGCGATCTGGTTGAGGATGGAGGGGTAGAGCTTGACCACGCGGAACTGGCTGATATCGCCGCCGAACTCGGCGAGGCGCTTGGTTGCCCAGGGCGACATGATGGTGGAGAGGTAGCGCCGGGGAATGCCGTAGTCCTCTTCGAGGATGGCGCCGTCTTCGGTGGCATTGAACAGCCCGAGGGGCGACTCGAACACCGGAGAGCCCTTGATGGCATAGAAGGGCACTTTCTCGATCAGCTGCTTGAGCTTCTCGGCCAGGGAGGATTTGCCGCCGCCCACCGGACCCAGGAGGTAGAGGATCTGCTTCTTCTCTTCCAGGCCCTGGGCGCCGTGGCGGAAGAAGGCGACGATCTGGTCGATGCAGTCTTCCATGCCGTGGAAGTCGGCGAAGGCCGGGTAACGGCGAATCACCTTGTTGGAGAAGATCCGTGACAGCCTCGAGTCGGTGGAGGTGTCCAACAGCTCCGGCTCACCGATGGCCATCAGCATCCGTTCGGCTGCGGTGGCATAGGCGCTGCGGTCCTGCTTGCACAGGTCGAGATATTCCTGAAGGGAATATTCCTCCTGGCGGGTCGCCTCGAAGCGTTGTTGGAAGTGGCTGAAAATGCTCATTGCGTCACCTCGCTGGATACTGGGAGCCGGCGGGATCGGATATGCGGGTGCGGGCAGTCAGCCGACGAGTCAGCCGATGAGAAACCCCCAGAACACCTAATGGTCGCTGCCGATGGCCCGGAACCGGTGTGCCGGCTCTCCCCTTTTGGATGGCCTGACCTAAGAGTAGTTCGGAATCCGGGAGGTCAAGGATGACGGAAGGATAACAAGAGATTGCCGTTCGTCAGGTCGCGGCGCTAGGCCAGTGATGGCGCGGGATTGCGCCATCGAGAAAATTTTTACTCGGCACTGCCCTGGGCGACTTCGCCGGGGTAGGTGGCGCGCCAGAGCTCGAAGCCACCGTCCAGGCTGTAGACGTCGGAGAAGCCCTGGCCCACGAGGTAGGCGGCGGCTCCCTGGCTGGAGTTGCCGTGGTAGCAGGTGACGATCAGGGGCTTGTCGAGGTCGGCCTTGGCGATGAAGTCGGCGAGGGAGTAGTTGTCCAGATGCTGCGAGCCGGTGATGTGGCCATTGGCGTAGCTCTGCGGGTCACGGATGTCGACCACCTGGGCACCGTGTTCGCGCAGTGCCTGGGCCCGCTCCGGCGGGATGCGTTGGAATTCGCTCATGCTGTGTTCTCCTCGCAGCTGCAACGGATGCGTTCGCCGCTGTCGACGTTCAGAAGGGTCATGGCCCCGCCCCAGACACAGCCGGTGTCGAGGGCGAAGAGGCCGGGTTCGTCGCACTTGCCTTCCAGGGCCGCCCAATGGCCGAAGATGATCTTCTGACCACGGGTCTTGCGCTCGGCGTGGCTGAACCAGGGCGCGTAGCCAGGGGGGGCGGTGTCGATGCCCTCCTTGCTCTTGAGGTCCAGGGTGCCGTCGGCCTTGCAGAAGCGCATGCGGGTGAAGCAGTTGGTGATGACGCGCAGGCGGGCAATGCCTTGCAGGTCTCCATCCCATTTCGCCGGCTCGTTGCCGTACATGCCGTCAAGGAAGAGTGGCAGACGGACATCGTCCCGCAGAACTTCCTCCACCTCGGCCGCGCGTTTCAGCGCCTTGGCCAGCGTCCAGTTGGGCGGGATGCCGGCGTGGACCATGGCGATGTCGCGCTGCTCGTCATAGTGCATCAGCTTTTGCTGGCGCAGCCATTCGAGCAGGTCGGCGGCATCGGGTGCTTCGATGATCTCGCGCAGGGTGTCCGATTTCTTCAGGCGCTCGGCATTGTGGGCCGCTGCCAGCAGGTGCAGATCATGGTTGCCCAGCACGCAGACCAGGCTATCGCGCATGGCGTAGAGGAAACGCAGGGTTTCCAGCGATTTCGGACCACGGTTGACCAGGTCGCCCACCAGCCACAGGCGATCGCGAGCGGGGTCGAACGCCACGTGTTCCAGCAGGCATTTCAGTGGATCGAGGCAGCCCTGGAGGTCGCCGACTGCGTACACCGTCATGGGGGCTCCTGTCAGTGCAGCGCGCCGGGAACGGCCAGGCGGAAGGGGGCGATCTCGGCGTCGAAGCGTTTACCGTCTTCTGCCACCATCTGGTAGCTGCCCTGCATGGTGCCGACGCGGGTCGCCATGACCGTGCCGCTGCTGTAGACGTGGCTCGCGCCCGGCTCGATCAGCGGTTGCTGGCCGACGACGCCGGCACCCCGCACTTCCTGCACATGGCCGTCGCCATCGGTGATCACCCAGTGGCGAGACACCAGCTTGGCCGGCAGCTCACCCTCGTTGCGGATGGTCACGGTGTAGGAGAACGCGAAGCGGTTTTGCTCGGGCTGCGACTGCTCCGGAAGGAAGCGGGTGGTGACACTGACGGCGACCAGGTAGCGGGAATCGGGCACGGGACTGTTCTCTGGAACCAGAATGGAAGTCTAGGGCGTCAGGCGCCGGTTGTCTGTTCGGCCAACTGGTCGGCCAGGCGCACGAAAGCGGCCAGGTCCAGTTGTTCGGGGCGCAGGCCACCGTCGACACCGGCGGCTTCGATGGCATGGCTATCGAGCAGGCCCTTGAGTGTATTGCGCAGGGTCTTGCGGCGCTGGTTGAAGGCTTCGCGCACGATGCGCTCCAGCAGGCGATGATCCTTGGCCGGGTGCGGCAGGACTTCATGGGGTACCAGGCGCACGATCGCCGAATCCACCTTGGGTGGCGGGTTGAAGGCCCCGGGGCCGACGTTGAACAGGTGCTCCACGCGGCAGTGGTACTGGACCATGATCGACAGCCGCCCCCAGTCGCCGCCACCGGGCTCCGCGGCCAGGCGCTCCACCACTTCCTTCTGCAGCATGAAGTGCATGTCGCGGATCAGGTGCGCGTTGCTCAGCAGGTGGAAGATCAGCGGGGTGGAGATGTTGTAGGGCAGGTTGCCCACCACCCGCAGGCTGTGGGGTTCGGCGTTGAGCTGGTTGAAGTCGAACTTCAGGGCGTCGCCCTGGTTCAGCTTGAAGCGTGGCTCGTGGCCGAACTTGCTCTGCAGGATCGGGATCAGGTCCAGGTCCAGCTCGATGACGTCCAGTTGCGCACCGCTGCCCAGCAACCCTTCGGTCAAGGCGCCCTGGCCCGGGCCGATTTCCAGCAGGCGCTCGCCTTCCTTGGCATGGATGCCGCGAAGGATGCGATGGATGACGCCAGCGTCGTGCAGGAAGTTCTGGCCAAAGCGCTTGCGCGCGCGGTGTTGGTATTCGGACATTGCGGGCTCCAGGTGGAGCAGCTTGAAGCCGGTAGCTTGAAGCTGGAAACGGGGAAAGGCGCGGAGTTTACAGCATTGCGCCGATCAGGCCGAAATGTGCTGCTGATCGGCGCGCTGTGGCTCAGCCTCGGCTGGCGGCCATCTCGTAGGCCGTCTCCAGGGCCACCTGCAGGCTGCCCCCATCGATGCGCCCGGTTCCGGCCAGGTCCAGGGCGGTACCGTGGTCCACCGACGTGCGGATGATAGGCAGGCCGAGGGTTACGTTGACCGCCGCGCCGAACCCCTTGTACTTGAGCACGGGCAGGCCCTGGTCGTGGTACATCGCCAGCACCGCGTCGCAGTGCTCCAGGTGCTTGGGGGTGAACAGGGTGTCAGCGGGCAGAGGGCCGATCAGGTTCAGGCCTTCTTTGCGCAGGCGTTCCAGGCAGGGCTCGATGACCTCGATCTCCTCGCGCCCCAGGTGGCCACCTTCGCCCGCATGAGGGTTGAGACCGCACACCAGGATGCGCGGATTGGGCAGGCCGAATTTCTCCACCAGGTCGGTGTGAAGGATGCGGGTCACCCGTTCCAGGCGTTCGCTGGTGATGGCGGCGGCTACATCCTTCAGCGGCAGGTGCGTGGTCACCAGGGCGACGCGCAGGCCGCGGGTGGCGAGCATCATCACCACCTGCGTGGTGTGGGTGAGTTCGGCGAGGAACTCCGTGTGCCCGGAGAAGGCGATGCCGGCCTCGTTGATCACGCCCTTGTGCACGGGCGCGGTGATCATCCCGGCGAAATGGCCATCCAGGCAGCCCTTGCCCGCACGGGTCAGGGTTTCCAGCACGTAGCCGGCATTGGCCCGATCGAGCACGCCGGGCTGGACGGGGGCTTGCAGGGGGTGTCCCAGACGTAGAGTGCGCCTGCTGGTGTCGGCTCTTCAGGCCAGGCAGCGGGCGAGACGGGCGTGACACGGATGTCGAGGCCGAGCTGGCTGGCGCGCTCTTCCAGCAGCGCTTGGCTGGCAATGGCGATCAGGGGGTAGGGCTGGCGCTCTCGGGACAGGAGCAGGCAGAGGTCCGGGCCGATGCCGGCGGGTTCACCAGGGGTGAGGGCGAAGCGGGGAAGGGGCATTGCGGGCTCTCCGGCTGTGGCGCGTGGCGGCGATTGTACCGCCAGCGCGCCACCCTGCGTGGCAGGGCGCCGAAGAATCAGAGCTTGGTTTCGACGTACGCCTCGTCGCGGATCTGACGCAGCCAGGCTTGCAGCTCTTCGTCGTACTTGCGGTTACGCAGGACGTTGATGGCTTGCTGCTCGCGCATCTGGTCGGCGCTGTCGGTGGCGCGACGGCCCAGGACTTCCAGCACGTGCCAGCCATAGGGGCTCTTGAACGGGCGGGACAGCTGGCCGGCCGGGGTCTTGGCCATGACTTCGCGGAACTCGGGAACCAGCGCGTTGGGGTCGATCCAGTTCAGGTCGCCGCCATTGAGGGCCGAGCCCGGGTCCTCGGAGAAACTCTTCGCCAGGTCGGCGAAATCTTCACCGGACTTGATGCGCTCATAGAGACGCTCGGCCAGGCGCTCGGTGTCGGCTTCGCTGCGAATCTCACTCGGCTTGAGCAGGATGTGGCGAACGTGCACTTCATCGCGAACCTGGGTGCTGCCGCCACGCTTGTCCAGCAGCTTGAGGATGATGAAGCCGCCCGGGGTGCGTACAGGCTCGGTGACTTCACCGGGTGCCAGGGCGCTGATCATGCCGTCGAAGGGCGGCGGCAGCTGGGCGGCCTTGCGCCAGCCGATCTCGCCGCCTTCCAGAGCGGTTTCGCCTGCAGAGCGGGAAATCGCCAGTTGGGCGAAGTCGGCGCCTTGCTGCAGTTGCTGGTAGAGCTCCTTGGCCTGGCGGTCGGCGGCCTGGATGGTTTCGGGCGAGGAGCCGTCCGCAACCGGGATCAGGATGTTGGCCAGGTGGAATTCTTCGGAGAGCTGCATCTTGCCCAGGTCGGAGGCGAGGAAGTTCTGCACTTCCTGGTCGGTGACCTGGATCCGCTCCGCCACGCGACGCTGACGAACACGGCTGATGACCATCTCGCGACGGACCTGGTCGCGGGCGTCTTCATAGGAGAGGCCGTCCTGAGCCAGGGCGCCCCGGAACTGCTCGACGCTCATGCCATTGCGCCGGGCGATGGCTTCGATGGCCTGGTTCAGTTCCTCATCGGTGATGCGGATGCCGGAACGGTCGCCGATCTGCAGCTGGATGTTCTCGATGATCAGGCGTTCCAGCACCTGCTGGCCCAGCACGTGCTCAGGGGGCAGCGCCGAACCGCGCTTGGCGATGGTCTGCTGCACCTCATGGACGCGCTGGTCGAGTTGGCTCTGCATGATCACGTCGTTATCGACGATGGCCACGACACGATCGATCGACTGGACCTCGGCATGCACCGCACCACCGAGGAACAGGGCGCCCAACAGCAGCGGGCGGAGACAATCAGAAAGCTTGGTCTTCACGTTCACGGTAACCTTGGATGCCATTGTCGAGGAAGCTTTCAACCTTGTTGCCGATCACGCCGCCGAGGCCCTTGAACACGATCTGCAGGAAGACGCCGCGGTCGGCCTTCTCGTTGAGTTCGGGCGAAAGGGTGGTCTCGTCGTAGTCGACCCAGTAGCGGTTGATCAGACGGAGTTTCCAGCAGCAACTGTCGTACTCGAAGCCACCGAAGGCTTCCAGGGTGCGGTTGCGGTTGTAGTCGTACTGCCAGCGGGCGATGGCGTTCCATTGCGGGACGACCGGCCAGATAACGGATGCGTCATGCTGTTCGATCTTGTAGTAGTCCTTGATCACGCGGCCGGTCACGTTGTCGATGTAGTCGCCGCCTTCCTGCCACTGGCCGGTGGTCTGGTTGTAGACCACGGAGTCGTTGCGGTAGCGGTAGCCGAAGTTGACCACCTTGTTGACGTCGTCTTCCGGCTGGTAGTGGAACATCAGGCTGCCGGAGCGGGTACGGCCGGCGTCCGGGTCCCAATTGAAGTCGGAGGATAGGCGCCAGTCGCGGTTGAAGCGGTACAGGTATTCCAGCGCATAGGGCGAAACACTGGCCTGGGCCGACTTGCGATCGCGGTAGTCGATGCCAGGCAGCTGCACCTTGCGGTCTTCGAAGTAGAAGGCCTGGCCGATGCTGAAGCGCTGACGCTCGAAGCCGTTGGGCTGGATCCAGCGGTTGGTCAGGCCCAGGGATACCTGATTGGCATCGCCTACACGGTCACGACCGGAGAAGCGGTTCTCGCGGAACAGCGAGGAATAGCTGAAGGCGCTTTCGCTGCTGTCGAAGACCGGAATGTTGTCCTGCTTTTCCTCAGGAACATAGAGGTAGAACAGGCGGGGTTCCAGGGTCTGCTTGTACTGGCTGCCGAACAGCTCGGTGTTGCGATCGAAGTACAGGCCGCTGTCGACGCTGAAGATCGGTACGCCGCGGTCTTCGCTGCTGTTGAATTCCTGGCCGGCGAGCAGGGTGTCCTTGCCACGCTGGTCCAGATCCAGGTCGTACTGGGTGTAGAGGTACTTGACCGAGGGCTTGAGGAAGCCGTAGCTCCAGTCCAGCGGCAGGCTGACGCCCGGCTCCACGTGGATGCGGTTGCCGTTGGCACGGGCCAAGCCCGGGATGCGGGTGTCGTACCACGGGCTCGCAACGCCATTCTCGTCGGTGAAGTCACCCTTGCGCAGATCACGCTCGAAGCGCACGAACTCGGTGGAGTAGGAGAACTTCAGGCCGCCGGCATCGACTGGCAGCACGCCATCCAGGGTGATCTGGGGCAGGCGGTCGTACGGGGTGATCTCGGTGACCGTGGCCATTTCATAGGCATGGGCATTGAGCCTGGCGGTGTAGCTGTCGCCACGCCAGGTGACGGCGCCCTGTTGGTTGACGTAGGTCGATTGCTCGATGCCCAGCTCGGTCTGCAGGTCCTGGAAGTAGTACGGGTCGCTGATGTCGGTGTAGTCCACCTCGGTCATCAGGCGTTCGTCCAGGCCGCCCTTGTGTTGCCAGTTGTACAGCCAGCGCTTGTCCTTGTACTCGGACTGCAGCTTGCGCTCGTCTTCCTCGTCATTCAGGTACGCACCACCGAACTGGCCTTCGCTGCTCTTGGTCAGGTAGCGGAACTCGCCTTCCATCAGCAGGCCACGCTTGGCCATGTAGCGCGGATAGAGGGTGGCGTCGTAGTTCGGCGCGAGGTTGAAGTAGTAGGGCGTCAGCAGGGAGAAGCCGGTGTCGCTGCTGGTACCGATGCTCGGCGGCAGGAAGCCGGACTGGCGACGGTCGTCGATGGGGAAATAGATGTAGGGGGTATAGAACACCGGAATGTCCTTGACCCGCAGCGTCACGTTGGTCGCGGTGCCGAAGCCCGTGGCCTGGTTCAGCTTGATGTTGTTGCCTTTCAGGTGCCAGGCGTTGTCGCCCGGCTCGCAACGGGTGTAGGTGCCGTCTTTCAAACGGATGATCGCGTCTTCCTGGCGCTTGGCGTACAGGGCGCTACCGCGGGTGTGCGATTTGTGCAGCACGTACTCGGCGTTGTCGATCTGCGCTTCGCCGTTGTCCAGTTGCAGTTCGGCCCTGTCGCCGACCACTAGGGCGCCGTTGTCGCGCAGCTTGACGTTGCCCACCAGCTCGCCACGATTTTCGGCTTGCAGCAGGTTCGCTTCGTCGGCTTCCACCTGCATGCTGCCCTGGCGCAGGACCACGTCACCGGCGAGGGTCGCGACCTGCTTTTCCTGCTCGTAGCGCGAGGCCTTGGCGGAAACGTAGGTGGGCGCGTCTTCCGGCGGGGTCTTGTCGTTCATGCCGGGGCGGCGTGGCTCGACATAGGCACCTGCGCAGTACGGGCCGGCTTCGGCCAGTTGCGCTGCGGTCAGCTTGTCGCGCGGAACCCAATCCAGATGGCTGAAGTCAGCACTGCGGGAGGCGAGTGCCTTGCCACCGGCTTCGGTGACCAGCGTCGTCCGGGCTTCGGCCGATTCGGACGTGCCGCTCGTGGCTGCCGCGCCAGCTACGCCAACCCTGGAGCTCACGGCGCTTTCGCTGTGAACCGGGCGCGGAGGCAGGCTCTCTGCCGTCGCCTTGGGCGCACAGGCCCAACTGCCGGAGGCGGCTGCCTGGCAGTCGAACTGCTCGGCGGCGACTACGAACTGAGTGGCCACAGGCTGCATTGCCAGCAGGCTGCCGGTGACCAGCAGGGGGAATTTTTTACGAAACGCGGGGGATTTTACTGCCATCTTGTTAGTCCGGGCTTCCTGCGCGCCATCGGCCCGCGGGGGCCGCACGCCTCTCGATGGGCTGAAAAAGATGCTGGATAATAAAGCATGACCCGCGCAACGGCTAGCGCCGTCGGAGACCCTTGTAATGCCCCATGAAGATGTACGCCTTCAACAACTTAGCGCCTGGCTGGACCAGCGACTGCCCGCCTTGTTCCATGCCGAAGGCTGGGGCGAAGTGCCCCCCGCCGATCTGCTGCCGGCCAGCAGTGACGCGAGTTTCCGCCGTTATTTCCGCTGGCAGGCGGAGGGCCGCAGCCTGATCCTGATGGATGCTCCGCCGCCCCAGGAAGACTGTCGCCCCTTCGTCAAAGTGGCCGAAATGCTCGCCGAAGCCGGTGTGCATGTGCCGCGGATTCTTGCGGCGGACCTGGAGCAGGGCTTCCTCTTGCTCGATGATCTGGGCCGCCAGACCTACCTCGAGGTGATCGACGCCGATAACGCCGATGCCTTGTTCGAGGATGCGTTCCGGGCATTGCTGGCCCTGCAGAAGCGCAGCTTCGAGGTGCCGATGCCGGCCTACGACGACGCCCTGCTGCGCCGCGAATTGCAGCTGTTCCCCGACTGGTACCTGCAGCGCCACCTGGGCATCGAGCTGTCCGGTGAGCGCCTGGCTGCCTGGCAACGTGTCTGTGACCTGCTGATCGCCAGCGCCCTCGAGCAGCCCCGTGTGCTGGTGCACCGCGACTACATGCCGCGCAACCTGATGCTCAGTACGCCCAACCCGGGTGTGCTGGATTTCCAGGATGCGGTCTACGGCCCGGTCACCTACGACGTCACCAGCCTGTTCAAGGACGCCTTCCTCAGTTGGCCCGAAGCACGTGTGTGTGCCTGGCTGGAGCGCTACTGGAACCTCGCCCGCGAGGCCGGTATTCCGGTACAGCCGCAACTGGACGACTTCCTCCGTGCCAGCGACCTGATGGGCGTGCAGCGTCACCTCAAGGTCATCGGCATCTTCGCGCGCATCTGCCATCGTGATGGCAAGCCCAAGTACCTGGGTGATGTCCCGCGCTTCTTCTCCTATATAGAGGCGGTGATCGAGCGGCGCCCCGAGCTGGCCGATCTCAAGGCACTGTTCGACTCCCTGCCGCAGGCCGAGGCGGTGACCCCATGAGGGCGATGATCCTCGCCGCGGGCAAGGGCGAGCGCATGCGCCCGTTGACGCTACACACCCCCAAGCCGCTGGTGCGTGCCGCCGGCACCCCGCTGATCGAGTTCCACATCCGTGCCTTGGCGGCGGCCGGCTTCCGCGAACTGGTGATCAACCACGCCTGGCTCGGCCAGCAGATCGAGGATCACCTGGGTAGCGGCGAGCGTTTCGGCGTTTCCATCCGCTACTCGCCGGAAGGCGAACCCCTGGAAACCGGTGGCGGCATTCACCGCGCGCTGCCGCTGCTGGGGGACGAGCCTTTCCTTGTGGTCAACGGCGATATCTGGACCGACTACGATTTCGCCGCGCTGGAGGATTTCCCATTGCAAGGGCTCGCCCATCTGGTGCTGGTGGATAACCCCGCTCACCACCCGGGTGGCGATTTTATCCTCGACCAGGGCGTGGTCCGTGACGGTGTGCCCGGCCAGCCAGGCCTGACCTACAGCGGCATCGCCGTGTTGCACCCCGCGCTTTTCGAAGGGAGCAGGGCCGGAGCCTTCAAGCTGGCGCCGTTGCTGCGCCAGGCCATGGGCGAGGGACGCGTCAGTGGCGAGCATTTCACCGGTCGCTGGGTGGATGTCGGCACCCACGAGCGCCTGGCGGAAGTCGAGCGCCTGATCGAGGCGGAGCGCTGAGATGTTCTGGCCCGTCACGTTGCTCGGCGCCATCGTCGGCATGTTCATCGCCAGCATTCCCGGTGCATTGCTGGGTGGCCTGCTTGGCCAGGTGGTGGATCGCCGGCTGAAGCTGGATTCCTGGGCCAGCTTGCGGGCGCGCTTGCGGCGTGGCATGGCTGTGGAGCAGGAGGATCTGCTTTTCGTATTGCTCGGCCGCCTGGCCAAGAGCGAGGGGCGGGTCGTGGACCTGCACATCCAGCAGGCCCGTGCCGAGATGCGCCGCCTTGGGCTGGACGAGGCCGGGCAGCGCCGGGCGATCGTCGCCTTCACCCGAGGCAAGTCCGAGCCGGTCGACCTGTACCTGCCCCTGCGCGGGTTGCGTTATCAGCGTGCCGAAGGCGAGGCGTTGCTGCGCAGTTGCTGGCAGATGGCGGCAGCGGATGGTCGGGTCGGCAAGCACGAGCGGGGGCTGATCCTGCTCTGGGGCAAATGGCTGGATTGGCCGGCAGAACAGGTGGAAGCCCTGTGCGCCGGCTTCGATATTCCTGGCGGTGCGCCTGTGCGTCGTGGCAATGCCTACCAGGATGCCCTGGCGCTACTGGGGGTGAACGCCAACAGTGAACCGGCGGCGATCAAGCGCGCCTACCGGCGCTTGATCAGCCGCAACCACCCGGACAAGCTGGCCGGCGCCGGGGCCAGCCCGCAGCGTGTGCGCGAGGCCACCGAGAAAACCCGTGAGTTGCACAACGCCTACAGCCTGATCCGCGAGCGCCACGGCTTCCGCTAGATACCCGGCGACTGCGGGATGATGGGCGCCGGTGCGGCCGCGGGTGCCTTTTTCCCTGGTGCTTGCAGGTGCGATTCGAGCCAGCCGCGCACCCGCCGGAACAACTGCTCCTGATCGGCGTTCCGGTCCGGCAACGTCTTCAGGCCCACCTGCACATAGGCCGGGTGCTTGTCGCGCTTGCTCGCCTGCAGGCGCTTGAGGGCGGCGGCGCTGTCCAGTGGCCGGTCCTTGTAGAAGAAATCACCGATGGATTGCTTGAGCTTGGGCGCCGAGTCCTCCAGGGCCGGGCTGTAGCCGGGCGGCACCTCGGCATCCACCAGCACCAGGTTGTCGATGCCGGCGGACGGCGCGTCGCTCAAGGCCTGCACGGCCCAATAGGCACCGCTGCCGTGGCCGAGCAGGACGATGGTCTTCGGGCCCTGCTGGTTGGCGAAGGCAATGGCCGCCTGGATGCGCGCGGCGATCCGCGTGGCCTGGGCCTTGCGCTCTTCCTCGGCGCTGAGAACCGGCTGCGCCGGGTCGGTGGAGGGCTCGGCGCTGCCCGCCTGCTCGGGCGTCGGGGGCGGGGTGGCCGGGTCGGCCTTCTCGGTCTTCGCATCGCCGTCGGCGGGTGGTTCGGCCTGTTCTACCGGGCGCGGTGGCGGCTCGTTGCCCTTGGGGTCAGGCAGGGTGAGGCTGAGGCTGTGCCAGCCGACATCCGGCAGTTTGTTGCGCAGCGGCGCGATCGCCCGGGGCCAGTCGGCGCTCTCGCCATCACCGGGCAGCAGGATCACCACGCCATTGGGCTCGGCCACATTGGCCGGCTTCCACAGGGCCAGGAAGGCATCGTCGCCGGCCTTAAGCTGTTGCTGTTCCTTCTGGGGCAACTGGCGCTCCAGGGCACTGGCGTCTTCCTGGCTGCGTTCTTCCAGGGGCGCGCGTTCCACCGGCGTTTCCGTGGCGGCGTTGTCCTTCTTTTCGGCCGGCGGGTCTTCGCCGTGGGCGATCGTCGGCAGCAGCGCGAGGCAAAGGGCGGCGAGTGTCGGGCGAGGGGCTCGGAGCATCAGAGGATTCCACGGAGTGGCCATAGGCACGCAGCCTAATGGCTAGGCCGGTATTTGTCAGGCGCACCTTCGCCTCGGCAGGGATGCTGGAGTAAGGTACGTCGGCTTCGTTCTCGGGCAGCCTGGCTGTGCGGAGTTTCCTGTGATTCGTTCGTTGTGTCTCTTGCTTCTCACCTGCTGCCTGGCGGCTTCCCTGGGCGCTGCTCCCGCATCCACGCCGGTCGCACCGGAGCCGCCGCTGCGTGAGTGGCTGGATCAGCACGAGCAGTTGCGTGCCGGCGTGGTACTGCAGGCGCCTTATGCACAGCTGGACCGCCGTCTGCAGCAGCTCTCCGGCGTCAACGTGGAGCTGCTCGATTGGGTCGCCGCCGCACTCGGCGTGCGCCTGGTCTGGCGCACCTTCGCCGATAACGCCGAGTTGGAGAGTGCCCTGCGCACCGGGCAGATCGACCTCGCGCCCGGTCTCAGTCAAACCCCTGCCGGCCTGCGCCTGTGGCTGTTCTCCGACCCCTATATGCGCGTGCCGCAGCTGGTGGTGGGGGAGCGCGGTAACGGCGGCGCCGTGGATATCGAGAAGCTCGGCGGTGATGAGCCCGTGGCGGTGCGTGCACCCAGCGCGGTGGCGGACTACCTGCGCGCCACCTACTCCAATGTCGCCGTGCAGGGCGTGGGCAGTGAGCGCCAGGCCCTGCGTGCGGTGCTGGAGCAGCAGGTGAAGTTCGCGGTGATAGACGAGGCGCAGCTCAGCCGGCTGTCTCGCGAGCAGGAATTCTCCGGCCTTGCGGTGGTGGGCGACATCGGGTTTCCCCAGTTGCTGCGAGTGGCGACCCGGCGCGACTGGCCGCAGCTCTCCACGGCGGTGGACGCCGCCCTGCGCACCATTCCGCCCAAGGACCTGGACCAGTTGCACGAGCGCTGGCTGCAGCCCAAGTACCCGCGCATGGGCGAGTCGCCCGGTTTCTGGCAGAACCTCAGCCTGCTGCTCGGCCTGTTGTTCCTCAGCGCGGCGGCGATCATCTACTGGCTGCGCCGTCAGCAGCGCAGCCTGGAGAAGCGCCTGCTGGAGGCGCGCCATGCCATCCAGCTGCGCGAGACGGCGGAAGAGGCGCTGCGCCTGACCCAGTTCTCCATCGACAACAGCACGGTCGGCATCCTCTGGGTCAACTGGGACAGCCACGTGCGCTATGCCAACCGTGCCGTGGAACAGATGCTCGGCTACGAGGCCGGCGGCCTCACCGATCGCCCCCTGGCGCATATCCAGCCGCAGCTGGACATGGACCGCTGGCTCAACCTCTGGCGCCGCGCGCGCAATCACGATGAAGGTGCGCAGACCTTCGAGACCGCCTGCCTGCGCGCCGATGGCAGCGAGATGCCGGCGGACGTTTCCCTGAGCTTCCTGCGCTTCGGCACCTCCGAGTACCTGGTGGTGTTCCTCACCGACGTCACCGAGCGCCGCCGTGCCCATGCCGCCATGGAGGAGAGCGAGGCGCGCCTCAAGGGCATCGCCTCCAACGTGCCGGGCCTGGTGTTCCGCCTGGAGCGCCTGCGTGCCGGCGAGGACGCCGAATTCGCCTTCATCGGCGCCGGCAGCGAGGCCCTGGTGGGCTATAGCGCCGGTGAGTTGCTGGACACCGGGCGTGGCATCCGTGGCCTGGTGCACCCGGACGATGTCGACGGCTACTGGGCCAGCCAGATGGCGGCGCTGGCGGCTGACCGCGACTGGCACTGGCAGGGCCGCGTCCTCACCCGCGAAGGCCAGCAGCGCTGGGCCGACATCAAGGCCAGTGCGCGTCTTTTCGAGGACGGTCGCGCCACCTGGGACGGCGTGGTCTGGGACATCACCGCCAACAAGCAGATCGAACTCGAACTGGCCGCATCCCGTGCCCAACTGCGGGACCTGTCGGCGCACCTGGAAAGCGTGCGCGAGGAGGAGAAGGCGCGCATCGCCCGCGAAGTGCACGACGAGCTGGGCCAGGTGCTCACCGTGCTCAAGCTGGAAACCTCCATGTGCGAGCTGGCCTATGGCGAGCTGGACCCCGGCCTGGGCGAGCGCCTGAACAGCATGAAACGCCTCATCGCCCAGCTCTTCCAGCTGGTGCGCGATGTGGCCACGGCCTTGCGCCCGCCCATCCTCGACGCCGGCATCGGTTCGGCCATCGAGTGGCAGGCACGGCGCTTCGAGGCGCGCACCGGCATCCCCTGCCTGGTGCGGGTGCCGGAGGTGCTGCCGCAGCTGTCGGACGCCAAGGCCATCGGCCTGTTCCGTATCCTCCAGGAGGCACTGACCAACGTCATGCGCCACGCCCAGGCCCATAGCGTGGACGTGGCGCTGGAGCTGGAGGACGGCAGCCTGCAATTGATCGTCAGCGACGATGGCGCGGGCTTCGACCCCGCTGCCTGCCGACCGGGCGTATCCTTCGGCCTCGTCGGCATGCGCGAGCGGGTGTTGATGCTGGGCGGCGACCTGTCGATCGACAGCCAGCCGGGGGAAGGCGCCACGCTGGTGGTGCGCATCGCTTTGGACAAGGAGAAGAACGCGTGATCCGAGTACTGGTGGCCGAAGACCACACCATCGTCCGCGAGGGCATCAAGCAGTTGATCGGCCTGGCCAAGGACCTGTGCGTGGTGGGTGAGGCGGGCAATGGCGAGCAGTTGCTCGACACCCTGCGGCAGACGCCTTGCGAGGTGGTGCTGCTGGACATCTCCATGCCCGGCGTCAACGGCCTGGAGGCCATTCCGCGTATCCGTGCCCTGACCAACCCGCCGGCGGTGCTGGTGCTGTCGATGCACGACGAGGTGCAGATGGCGGCGCGCGCGCTGAAGATCGGCGCTGCCGGCTACGCCACCAAGGACAGCGACCCGGCGCTGCTGCTCACCGCCATCCGCAAGGTTGCGTCCGGTGGCCGCTACATCGACCCCGAGCTGGCCGACCGCATGGTGTTCGAAGTGGGCTTGACCGATTCGCGCCCGCCCCACGCGCTGTTGTCCGAGCGCGAGTTCTCGGTGTTCGAGCGCCTGGTGAAGGGCGAGGGCGTCAACGAGATCGCCCAGCACCTGGCAGTCAGCGGCAAGACCGTGAGCACCCACAAGGCGCGCCTGATGCAGAAGCTCGGCGCCCATTCGGTGGCCGATCTGGTCAAGTACGCGGTGGAGCACAAGCTGGTCTGAATACCTGATCGACCCGCTGGGAATTGTAGGGCTCGCCCTACACGCGATCCTCCGCCGCCCTTATAGCAATCTCTCATAGCGCCCGATTTGCGTGGCTTGCCGGCTTCTCTAGTCTCTGGGGACGGCATAAACAAAAATCACAAAGGTGCGGTGATGGCCTCCATTCCGGCGAACGATGTACTGGTCAGCTTCCGTGGCGTGCAAAAGAGCTACGACGGCGAGTCGCTCATCGTCAAAGACCTCAACCTGGATATTCGCAAAGGCGAGTTCCTGACCCTGCTGGGCCCCTCCGGCTCTGGCAAGACCACCAGCCTGATGATGCTCGCCGGGTTCGAGACCCCGACCAATGGCGAGATCCTTCTGGCCGGGCGTTCGATCAACAACGTGCCGCCGCACAAGCGCGACATCGGCATGGTGTTCCAGAACTACGCGCTGTTCCCGCACATGACGGTGGCCGAGAACCTGGCCTTCCCGCTCACCGTGCGCGGCATGAACAAGACCGACATCAGCGAACGCGTGAAGCGCGCGCTGTCCATGGTCCAGCTCGACGCCTTCCGCAACCGCTACCCGGCCCAGCTCTCCGGCGGCCAGCAGCAGCGCGTGGCCCTGGCCCGCGCCCTGGTGTTCGAGCCGCAACTGGTGCTGATGGACGAGCCGCTGGGTGCGCTCGACAAGCAGCTGCGCGAGCACATGCAGATGGAGATCAAGCACATCCACCAGCGCCTGGGCGTGACGGTGGTGTACGTGACCCACGACCAGGGCGAGGCGCTGACCATGTCCGACCGCGTGGCGGTGTTCCATCAGGGCGAGATCCAGCAGATCGCCCCGCCCCGCGAGCTCTACGAAGCCCCCAGCAACACCTTCGTGGCCAACTTCATCGGTGAGAACAACCGCCTCAACGGCCAGCTGGTCAGCCGTGATGGCGAGCGCTGCGTGGTCAGCCTGGCCCGTGGCGAGAAGGTCGAGGCGCTGGCGGTGAACGTCGGCCAGCCGGGCGAGCCGGTGACCCTGTCGATCCGCCCCGAACGGATACGCCTGAACGGTGGCAGCGAGCGCTGCGCGAACCGCTTCTCCGGCCGCGTCGAGGAGTTCGTCTACCTGGGCGACCACGTACGCATCCGCATGGAGGTGTGTGGCAAGCCCGATTTCTTCGTCAAGCAACCCATTGCCGAGCTCGACCCCGCATTGGCGGTAGGCGACGTGGTGTCCCTCGGTTGGCAAGTGGAGCACGTGCGCGCACTGGACCCGCTGATAGCGGACTGACGACGCGGCGGCACCCCGGCATTACCCACCCAGCACTATGGAGAAAACAACAATGTCCAAATCCTTGAAGCTCACTGCCCTTGCGTTGGGGCTGGCATGCGCCGCACAGGCCATGGCAGCCGACCTGACCGTCGTTTCATTCGGCGGCGCGAACAAGAATGCCCAGGTGAAGGCGTTCTACGAACCCTTCCAGGCGTCCACCAGCAACAAGATCATCGCCGGCGAGTACAACGGTGAGATGGCCAAGGTGAAAGCCATGGTCGATACCGGCAGCGTTTCCTGGAACCTGGTGGAGGTCGAATCCCCCGAGCTGGCCCGTGGCTGTGACGAGGGCCTGTTCGAGGAGCTGGACCCGGCGCAGTTCGGCAAGGCCGAGGACTTCGTTCCCGGCGCCGTGCAGCCCTGCGGCGTGGGCTTCTTCGTCTGGTCCACCGTGCTCGCCTACAACGCCGACAAGCTGAAGAGCGCCCCCACCAGCTGGGCCGACTTCTGGGACACCGGCAAATTCCCGGGCAAGCGCGGCCTGCGCAAAGGCGCCAAGTACACCCTGGAGTTCGCCCTGATGGCCGACGGCGTCGCGCCCAAGGACGTCTACACCGTGCTCGCCACCAAGGAAGGCCAGGATCGCGCCTTCAAGAAGCTCGACCAGATCAAGCCGAGCATCCAGTGGTGGGAAGCCGGCGCCCAGCCGCCGCAGTTCCTTGCCTCCGGTGACGTGGTCATGAGCTCCGCCTACAACGGCCGCATCGCTGCGGTGCAGAAGGAGAGCAACCTCAAGGTGGTATGGACCGGCGGCATCTACGACTTCGACGCCTGGGCTATCCCGAAGGGCGCCAAGGATCAGGACGCCGCGCTGAAGTTCATCGCCTTCTCGGTCAAGCCCGAGCAGCAGAAGATCTACTCCGAGAACATCGCCTACGGTCCGGCCAACAAGCAGGCGGTACCGCTGCTGGACAAGGGCCTGCTCAAGGACATGCCGACCACGCCTGAGAACATCAAGGACCAGGTCGCCATGAACGTGACCTTCTGGGCCGACTACGGCGAGCAGTTGGAACAGCGCTTCAACTCCTGGGCTGCCAAGTAATCGGCCACCCAGCACATCCCCTCCTCCTCGCGGGGGAGGGGAGTACCCAGAGATCCACCGGAGTTCGCCATGGCCACCCTCGTTGCCGGCCCGACCCTCAAGCAACGCCTCGCGCGTGCCGAGCGGGTCAACCGCCTGAAGTCCCAGGCCCTGATCCTGCCGCTGCTGCTGTTCCTCCTGCTGACCTTCCTGGTCCCCATCGGCACTCTGCTCTACAAGAGCGTGAGCAACCCCGAGGTGGTCGGCGCGCTGCCGCGTACCGTCGAGGCGATCTCCGCCTGGGACGGCAAGGCGCTGCCCGATGAGCCGGCCTACAAGGCCCTGGCCGAAGACCTGGCTGCTGCGCGCAAGAACCAGACCGTCGGCGATCTTTCCAAGCGCCTGAACATGGAGCTGGCCGGCTATCGCAGCCTGATGGCCAAGACCGCTCGCGCACTGCCGTTCAAGGAAACCCCCGCTTCCTACAAGGACGCGATGGAGGGCCTCGACGAGCGCTGGGGCGACCCGGCCTACTGGCAGGCGATCCGCCGCAACGCCTCCAGCCTGACCCCCTATTACCTGCTGGCGGCCGTCGACCATCGCATCGACGACCTCGGCGAAGTCGCCCCGGCGACGCCCGACCAGGCCATCTACCTGGACATCTTCACCCGCACCTTCTGGATGGGCGCGGTGATCACCCTCCTCTGCCTGGTGCTGGCCTATCCGCTGGCTTACCTGCTGGCCAACCTGCCGACGCGCAAGAGCAACCTGCTGATGATCCTGGTGCTGCTGCCGTTCTGGACCTCGATCCTGGTACGCGTGGCGGCCTGGATCGTGCTGCTGCAGTCCGGCGGCCTGATCAACGGGGCGCTGCTCAAGCTCGGGCTGATCGACCAGCCGCTGCAACTGGTGTTCAACCGCACCGGCGTCTATGTGGCGATGGTGCACATCATGCTGCCGTTCATGATCCTGCCGATCTACAGCGTGATGAAGGGCATCTCGCCCACCTACATGCGTGCGGCGATCTCCCTCGGCTGCCACCCCTTCGCCAGCTTCTGGCGGGTGTATTTCCCGCAGACCGTGGCCGGCGTCGGCGCGGGCTGCCTGCTGGTGTTCATCCTGTCCATCGGCTACTACATCACCCCGGCGCTGCTGGGCAGCCCGAACGACCAGATGGTCAGCTACTTCGTCGCCTTCTTCACCAACACCACCATCAACTGGGGCATGGCCACGGCCCTGGGCGGCATGCTGCTGCTGGCCACCATGGTGCTCTACGTCGTCTACAGCTGGCTGGTGGGCGCCGGCCGCCTGCGCCTGGGTTGAGGAGATAAGAAATGCTGAGTCCCTACATGTCTCCGGTGGAGCGCCTGTGGTTCTACACCCTGCGCATCCTCTGCGGCCTGGTGCTGCTGTTCCTGATCCTGCCGGTGCTGGTGATCATCCCGCTGTCGTTCAACTCGGGCACCTTCCTGGTCTACCCGCTGCAGGGCTTCTCCCTGCGCTGGTACGCGGACTTCTTCGGCTCGGCCGAGTGGATGCGCGCGCTGACCAACAGCATCATCGTCGCCCCGGCCGCGACCTTGCTGGCGATGGTCTTCGGCACCCTGGCCTCCATCGGCCTGACCCGGGGCGAGTTCCGCGGCAAGGCGCTGGTGATGAGCCTGCTGATCTCGCCGATGGTGGTGCCGGTGGTGATCATCGGTGTCGCCAGCTACCTGTTCTTCGCCCCGCTGGGCCTCGGCAACAGCTACCTGTCGCTGATCCTGGTGCACGCGGTGCTCGGTGTGCCCTTCGTCATCATCACCGTGTCGGCCACCCTGCAGGGCTTCAACCACAACCTGGTGCGCGCCGCCGCCAGCCTGGGTGCGCCGCCGCTGACCGCGTTCTTCCGCGTGACCCTGCCGCTGATCGCCCCCGGGGTGATCTCGGGGGCGCTGTTCGCCTTCGCCACCTCCTTCGACGAAGTGGTGGTGACCCTGTTCCTCGCCGGCCCCGAGCAGGCCACCCTGCCGAGGCAGATGTTCAGCGGCATCCGCGAGAACCTCAGCCCCACCATCGCGGCGGCGGCCACCCTGCTGATCGGCTTCTCCGTGGTGCTGTTGCTGGTGCTGGAGTGGCTGCGCGGGCGCAGCGAAAAACTGCGTACGTCGATGCCCGAGTAACGGCGCGACAGGTCGGAAACGGGGAGCCAAGGCTCCCCGTTTGCACTGTGGTGGGGCATCGCTGATGTATGACAAAGCCATGGAGGCGGACTCAGGCTACAATCCGCGCCACCGTGATTCTGCTCCGAGGTCTGTCATGCAACCCTTCGCCATCGCACCGTCGATCCTTTCCGCCGATTTCGCCCGCCTGGGCGAGGAAGTCGACAACGTGCTCGCCGCTGGCGCCGATATCGTCCACTTCGACGTGATGGACAACCACTACGTGCCCAACCTGACCATCGGCCCGATGGTCTGCTCGGCGCTGCGCAAGTACGGCGTCACCGCGCCCATCGACGTGCACCTGATGGTCTCGCCGGTGGATCGCATCATCGGCGACTTCATCGAGGCCGGCGCCACCTACATCACCTTCCACCCGGAAGCCTCCCTGCACGTCGACCGCTCCCTGCAACTGATCCGCGACGGCGGCTGCAAGGCCGGCCTGGTGTTCAACCCGGCAGCGGGCCTGGATGCACTGAAGTACGTGATGGACAAGGTCGACATGATCCTGCTGATGAGCGTGAACCCCGGCTTCGGCGGGCAGAAGTTCATCCCCGGGACCCTCGACAAGCTGCGTGAGGCGCGCGCGCTGATCGACGCCTCCGGCCGTGATATCCGCCTGGAGATCGACGGTGGCGTCAACGTGAAGAACATCCGTGAGATCGCCGCGGCGGGCGCCGACACCTTCGTCGCCGGCTCGGCCATCTTCAACACGCCGGACTACGCCGAAGTCATCGCCGCCATGCGCGCCGAGCTGGCCCAGGCCTGATGAGCGCCCTGCAGCGGCTGTTCGACGGGCGCCTGCCGCGCCTGGTGATGTTCGACCTGGATGGCACCCTGGTGGATTCGGTGCCCGACCTCGCTGCCGCCATCGACCGCATGCTCGTCACCCTGGGCCGCCCGGCTGCGGGTATCGAGCAGGTGCGCGAATGGGTCGGCAACGGTGCCCGGGTGCTGGTGCGCCGCGCCCTGGCCGGTGGCCTCGATCATGCCGCCGTGCATGACGAGGACGCCGAGAAGGCGCTGGAGATATTCATGGAGGCTTACGCCGACAGCCATTCGCTGACGGTGGTCTACCCGGGCGTCGCCGAGACCCTCAAGTGGCTGAAGAAGAAAGGCGTCGAGCTGGCACTGATCACCAACAAGCCGGAGCGCTTCGTCGCCCCCTTGCTGGACGAGATGAAGCTCGGTCGTTACTTCCCGCTGATCATCGCCGGCGACACCCTGCCCCAGCAGAAGCCCGACCCGGCGGCACTGCTCCATGTGATGCACATGACCGGCACCAGCCGCACCGAGTCGCTGTTCATCGGTGACTCGCGCAACGATGTGCTGGCAGCCAAGGCGGCCGGCGTGCAGTGCGTGGCCTTGAGCTACGGCTACAACCACGGACGGCCCATCAGCGAAGAGGAGCCGGCCCTGGTGGTGGACGACCTGCGTGAGCTGCTGCCTGGCGGTTGCGCGGCAAACGGCGCTGCGCTAATGTCGCCCGACTCCCCAGATCATCTGCCTCACAGAGATAGAAACGTGCTGGTTCCCTGCAAGCGTTGGCTCGAACGAGCCGGAATGAAGATCATCAAGGCCGCGGCCCGTTGGCGCTGGCGCGCCTGATTTGATTCTGGCCGGATACTCCGGCGCGTTTGCACACCGACGTTTTTTCTCCAGGAGCCTCCGGGCTCCTCGCCCACGAGGCTGATCATGACCCGCGATGAATTCCTGCGTTTGGCCGCTGAAGGCTACAACCGCATCCCGCTCGCGTTCGAAACCCTGGCGGATTTCGACACCCCCCTTTCTCTCTACCTGAAGCTGGCCGACACGCCCTTCTCCTACCTGCTCGAATCGGTACAGGGCGGCGAGAAGTGGGGCCGCTACTCGATCATCGGGCTGGAAAGCCGCACCGTCCTGCGTGCCCATGGCCACCAGGTCAGCGTGAGCGTCGACGGCCAGGTGGTGGAGAGCCAGGAGAGCGAAGACCCGCTGGGCTTCGTCGAAAGCTTCAAGGATCGCTACAAGGTGGCGCCCATCGCCGGGCTGCCGCGCTTCAATGGCGGGCTGGTGGGTTACTTCGGCTACGACTGCGTGCGCTACGTCGAGAAGCGCCTGGCCAACTGCCCGAATCCCGACCCGCTGGGCACCCCGGACATCCTGCTGATGGTTTCGGACGCCGTGGTGGTGTTCGACAACCTGGCCGGCAAGCTGCACGCCATCGTGCTGGTGGACCCGAGCGCCCCCGACGCCTTCGAGCAGGGCCAGGCGGCCCTCGCCGAGCTGCGCCAGAAGCTGCGCCTGCCGATCACCCCGCGCCTGGGCGTGGACCCGGCGCTGCAGTTCTCCGAGGACCTGCCCTACCGCTCCAGCTCCACCCGTGAGGAGTACGAGCAGGCGGTACGCGAGATCAAGGAGTTCATCCTGGCCGGCGACTGCATGCAGGTGGTGATTTCCCAGCGCATGACCATCGATTTCAAGGCCGCGCCCATCGACCTGTACCGGGCGCTGCGCTGCTTCAACCCGACGCCCTACATGTACTTCTTCAACTTCGGTGACTTCCACGTGGTGGGCAGCTCGCCGGAGGTGCTGGTGCGGGTCGAGGACGGCCTGGTCACCGTGCGCCCCATCGCCGGCACCCGCCCGCGTGGCGCCACCGAGGAAGCCGACCTGGCGCTGGAGGAGGACCTGCTCTCCGACGCCAAGGAACTCGCCGAGCACCTGATGCTCATCGACCTGGGCCGCAACGATGTCGGCCGCGTCTCGTCCACCGGCTCGGTGAAGGTCACCGAGAAGATGGTGATCGAGCGCTACTCCAACGTGATGCACATCGTCTCCAACGTCACCGGGCAGCTGAAGGACGGCGTCTCGGCGATGGAGGCGCTGCGCGCCATCCTGCCGGCCGGCACCCTCTCCGGGGCGCCGAAGATCCGCGCGATGGAGATCATCGACCAGCTCGAACCGGTCAAGCGTGGCGTCTACGGCGGCGCCGTGGGCTACCTGGCCTGGAACGGCAATATGGACACCGCCATCGCGATTCGCACGGCGGTCATCAAGGACGGCCAACTGCACGTGCAGGCAGGCGCGGGAATCGTCGCCGACTCGGTCCCGGCACTGGAATGGGAGGAGACGCTGAACAAGCGCCGCGCCATGTTCCGTGCCGTGGCTCTCGCCGAACAGACCGCCAAGACCGACGCCTGAGGATCGCTCCATGTTGCTGATGATCGATAATTACGACTCTTTTACCTACAACGTGGTGCAGTACCTGGGCGAACTGGGTGCTGATGTCCATGTGATCCGCAACGACGAACTCTCCGTCGCCGAGATCGAAGCCCTGAACCCCGAGCGCATCGTGGTTTCCCCCGGCCCCTGCACGCCCACCGAGGCGGGCGTATCGCTGGAGGTGATCACCCACTTCGCCGGCAAGCTGCCGATCCTCGGCGTGTGCCTGGGTCACCAGAGCATCGGCCAGGCCTTCGGTGGTGACGTGGTGCGTGCGCGCCAGGCCATGCATGGCAAGACCAGCCCGGTGTTCCACGAGGACCTGGGCGTGTTCGAAGGGCTGAACAACCCGCTGACCGTGACCCGTTACCACTCCCTGGTGGTGAAGCGCGAGACGCTGCCGGAGTGCCTGGAGATCACCGCCTGGACCCAGCACGCCGACGGCGCCGTGGACGAGATCATGGGCCTGCGCCACAAGACGCTGAACATCGAGGGTGTGCAATTCCATCCGGAATCCATACTCACCGAGCAGGGCCACGAGCTGCTGGCCAATTTCCTCAAGCAACAAGGCGGGGTGCGCTGAGATGGATATCAAGGAAGCCCTCAACCGCGTGGTCAACCAGCTGGACCTGACCACCGAGGAAATGCAGGACGTGATGCGCCTGATCATGACCGGGCAGTGCACCGACGCGCAGATTGGCGCCTTCCTCATGGGGATGCGCATGAAGAGCGAGACCATCGACGAGATCGTCGGCGCGGTCTCGGTGATGCGCGAGCTGGCCAGCCGTGTCGAACTGGGCTCCCTGGCCCGGGTGGTCGACGTGGTCGGCACCGGTGGCGACGGCGCCAACATCTTCAACGTCTCCTCGGCGGCGAGCTTCGTGGTCGCCGCCGCAGGGGGCAAGGTCGCCAAGCACGGCAACCGCGCGGTGTCCGGCAAGACCGGCAGCGCCGACGTGCTGGAGGCGGCCGGCATCTACCTGGACCTGAAGCCCGAACAGGTGGCGCGCTGCATCGAGCACGTCGGCGTTGGCTTCATGTTCGCCCAGGTCCATCACAAGGCGATGAAGTACGCCGCCGGCCCGCGTCGCGAGCTGGGGCTGCGCACCCTGTTCAACATGCTCGGCCCGCTTACGAATCCGGCCGGTGTGAAGCACCAGGTGGTCGGCGTATTCAGCCAGGCGCTGTGCCGCCCGTTGGCCGAGGTGCTCAAGCGCCTGGGCAGCGAACACATCCTGGTGGTGCATTCGAAGGATGGCCTGGACGAGATCAGCCTCGCGGCTCCGACCCATGTCGCCGAACTCAAGGACGGGGTGGTCACCGAGTACCAGGTGCAGCCCGAGGACTTCGGCATCAAGAGCCAGAGCCTGATCGGCCTCGCCGTGGACAGCCCGCAGCAGTCGCTGGAACTGATCCGCGACGCCCTGGGCCGTCGCAAGACCGAGAACGGCCAGAAGGCTGCCGAGATGATCGTGCTCAACGCCGGTGCCGCGCTTTATGCGGCGGACCACGCGAGCACCTTCAAAGAGGGCGTGCAGCTCGCCCATGACGCACTGCACACCGGCCTCGCCCGCGAGAAGCTGGAAGAACTGGCCTCCTTTACCGCGGTGTTCCGAGTGGAGAATGAAGCGTGAGCATCCCTACCGTTCTTGAAAAGATCCTGGCCCGCAAGGCCGAGGAAGTCGCCGAGCGTCGCCTGCGCGTGCCGCTGGCGGAAGTCGAGGCGCTGGCCCGTGCCGCCGATGCACCCCGCGGTTTTGCCCGTGCGTTGCTGGAGCAGGCTGCACGCAAGCAGCCGGCTGTGATCGCCGAGATCAAGAAGGCCTCCCCGAGCAAGGGCGTCATCCGCGAGAATTTCGTGCCGGCGCAGATCGCCCGCAGCTACCAGGACGGCGGCGCTACCTGCCTCTCGGTGCTGACCGATGTCGATTTCTTCCAGGGCGCCGACGCCTACCTGCAGGAGGCCCGCGCGGCCTGCTCGTTGCCGGTGATCCGCAAGGATTTCCTCATCGACCCCTACCAGGTGGTCGAGGCGCGTGCGCTGGGTGCCGACTGCGTGCTTCTGATCGTCTCCGCGCTGTCCGATGCACAGATGGCCGAGCTGGCGAAGACCGCCAAGGATGTGGGGCTCGATGTACTGGTGGAGGTGCACGATGGCGATGAGCTGGAGCGTGCGCTGAACACCCTGGATACGCCGCTGGTGGGTATCAACAACCGCAACCTGCACACCTTCGAGGTGAGCCTGGATATCACCCTGGACCTGCTGCCGATGATCCCGCGTGATCGTCTGGTGATCACCGAGAGCGGCATCCTCAACCGTGCGGATGTGGAGCTGATGGAAGTCAGCGAGGTATTCGGCTTCCTGGTGGGCGAGGCGTTCATGCGTGCCGAGGAACCGGGCACGGAGCTACGCCGGCTGTTCTTCCCCGAGCGTGGCGGGGTGAGCCGGGCGATCGATCCTGATTGACTGGAAGTGCACATGGAAAAGCCGGCGTCCTGCCGGCTTTTTCATGTGCGCGTCTTAGCGGGTACCGAATACCACCATGGTCTTGCCTTTCACGTGTACCAGGCCCTGTTCCTCCAGGCTCTTGAGTACGCGACCGACCATTTCACGTGAGCAACCGACGATGCGACCGATTTCCTGACGGGTGATCTTGATCTGCATGCCATCCGGGTGCGTCATGGCGTCGGGTTGCTTGCACAGGTCCAGCAGGGTGCGAGCGACACGACCGGTGACGTCGAGGAATGCCAGGTCGCCGACCTTGCGCGTGGTGTTGCGCAGGCGGTCCGCCATCTGGCTGCCCAGGGCGTAGAGGATCTCCGGATCCTGCTGGGTCAGCTCGCGGAACTTGGCGTAGCTGAGCTCAGCCACTTCGCATTCCGTCTTGGCCCGTACCCAGGCACTGCGTTCCTTCTCGGTACCTTCCTTTTCGAACAACCCCATCTCACCGAAGAAGTCCCCGGAGTTGAGATAGGCGATGATCATTTCGCGGCCGTCGTCATCCTCGATGAGGATGGTGACCGAGCCTTTGATGATGAAGAAGAGCGTCTCGCAGCGGTCGCCCGCATAGATGATGGTGCTCTTTGCCGTATAACGGCGGCGATGACAGTGCGCTAGCAGCTTGTCGAGGTTCTTGATCTTTGGTGTGAGGGTAATAGCTACCATGCCCGAGTCCCGAAATTTTAAAGGTAAGCCTTTGTCCAACAGGCACTTTCTTATTAGTTATCTGGCTAAGTGTGCCAGTTATCCGGCGTCAGCTTAACAGACGGTTCGTGACCGGTGATCCGAATTTGAGACGCAGGTAACAACTGGCGGGGAACTAAACGACCAACGTATGTGACACGCGGCCTTTCCAGGCGCTGTGATAAGCTGGCGACCCTTTTTTTCAGCCTGGAGTCTGGCGATGAAAGCGCGTATCCAGTGGGCGGGAGAAGCCCTGTTCGTCGGCGAGTCCGGCAGTGGTCATGCCGTGGTGATGGACGGCCCGCCGGAGAGTGGCGGCCGCAATCTCGGCGTGCGCCCGATGGAGATGCTGCTCATCGGCCTGGGTGGCTGCACCAACTTCGACGTGGTGAGCATCCTCAAGAAATCCCGCCAGCCGGTGGAGAGCTGCGAGGCCTTCCTCGAAGCCGAGCGCGCCGACGAGGACCCCAAGGTTTTCACCAAGATCCACGTGCACTTCGTGGTCAAGGGCCGCGGCCTGAAGGAGGCGCAGGTCAAGCGCGCCGTCGAGCTCTCGGCCGAGAAGTACTGCTCCGCGTCGATCATGCTCGGCCGCGCCGGTGTCGAGATCACCCACGATTACGAAATCGTCGAACTCGGCTGACCCACCGACACCCAATCATCACATTCGGGGCGCAGACTCTGGCAGGTGACGCCCGTCATCTGCATAATGCGCCCCCTCGTTTTTCCGGGGTAATCCGCCCCAGAACCGATAACCACAATCGCCATCGCGAAGAGGTGTAAACCGTCCTACGCAGAAGTCACTGTGCGCTTCTGACGGGCATGCTCAACCACGCGGCAGGGCCGCAATGAACAGAGAGTTCCCAACGGTGAAAAGCAAACTCAAGCTCCACGGGTTCAATAACCTGACGAAGACCTTGAGCTTCAACATCTATGACATCTGCTATGCAGAGACCCCCGAGGACCAGCAGGCCTACGTCGAGTACATCAATGAAGAGTACGACGCTGAACGCCTGACCCAGATCCTCACCGACGTGGTCGACATCATAGGTGCGAACATCCTCAACATTGCCCGCCAGGATTACGATCCCCAGGGCGCCAGCGTGACCATCCTCATTTCCGAGCAGCCGGTGACCCCCACCGACAGCCAGATCGAGGAATCCCCCGGTCCGTTGCCCGAGACCATCCTGGCCCACCTGGACAAGAGCCACATCACCGTTCACACCTACCCGGAGATCCATCCGGTGTCGGGGATCGCGACCTTCCGCGTGGACATCGACGTTTCCACTTGCGGTGTGATTTCGCCCCTGAAGGCGCTCAACTACCTGATCCACCAGTTCGACTCGGACATCGTCACCGTCGACTATCGCGTGCGTGGCTTCACCCGCGATGTGGAAGGCAAGAAGCACTTCATCGACCACGAGATCAACTCGATCCAGAACTACCTCTCCGACGATACCCAGGACGCGTACCAGATGACGGACGTGAACGTGTACCAGGAGAACCTGTTCCACACCAAGATGCTGTTGAAGAACTTCGACCTGGACAACTACCTGTTCGGCGACGCGACCTCCAACCTGACCGCTGAGCAGCGCAAGCAGGTCGAAGAGCGTGTTCGGCACGAGATGCTGGAGATCTTCTACGCGCGCAATATGCCGCGCTGACGCGCGGGGGCTGCCAGCTCGAAGCTGCAAGCCGCACGTGAAAAGCACAAAGGGCGCCTCGGCGCCCTTTGTCGTTCTTGCAGTGTGTCGTTTTCTTGCAGCTTGAGGCTTGGAGCTTGCCGCTGCTTTAAACCCTATACGTGCTCTTGGTCATGACCTTGGAGAGCAGGGTCATGCCGAACTTCACCGGCGCCGGGAAGCGCAGGCCGCCGGCGTCCAGCGCGGTGGTGGCGTGCTGCTCCTCGTCGGTGCGCATCTGTTCGAGGATGGCGCGGGACTTTGCGTCGTCGGCAGGGATCTGCTGCAGGTGGTCGTCCAGGTGCTTGCAGACCTGGTCCTCGGTGGCGGCGACGAAGCCGAGGCTGACCTTGTCGCTGATCAGGCCGGCGACGGCACCGACGCCGAAGGACAGGCCATAGAACAGCGGGTTGAGCACGCTGGGGCGGCCCCCCAGTTCGCGGATGCGCTGCTCGCACCAGGCGAGGTGATCGATTTCCTCTTCGGCGGCATGCTCCATGGCCTTGCGCACTTCCGGCAGCTTGGCGGTCAGCGCCTGCCCCTGGTACAGCGCCTGGGCGCAGACCTCGCCGGTGTGGTTGATGCGCATCAGGCCAGTGACATGGCGGCTGTCCGCCTCGCTCATGGGCGCCTCGTCCTGCAGGTTCGCCGGGTTGGGGCGATAGGGCTGGCCCTTGAACGGCAGCAGGGTCTTGAGCGCGGCATCGGCCTGGAGCAGGAAGCGGTCAGCGGGGGAGTACTGGCGTTCGGTGGCCATGGGGCACCTCCGGTAGGCAAGAATGCCGGGCAGTTTAACCCATCGGGCCTGCCCGGGTTTGACTGGGATCAGTCCAGTTCGCGCAGTACCCGGAAGCCCAGTGCGTAGTCATCGTGCCCCGGCTGCTTGAGATCGCGCAGGCTGGTGCGCAGGTACGCCGGCCCGCTGTTCCAGGCACCGCCACGGACCACGCGGGGGCTGCGATCCAGCAAGGCCGCGGCTTGCGCCTCGCTGCCGTCGAAGGGGGCGGCGAAGCGCGAGGCGGTCCATTCCCAGACGTTGCCGGCGGTGTCGTGCAGGCCGAAGGCGTTGGCCGGGTACTGGCCGACCTGCGCCGTTTTGCCGCGGATCGAGTTGGGGGTGCCGCAGCCCCGGCAATGGGCCCGTGGCGCGCTCTCGCTGCTGTCCAACTCATCGCCCCACCCGTAGTAGCCTGCACCACCGGCCCGTGCGGCGTATTCCCATTCCGCCTCGGTGGGCAGCCGGTAGCGCTGGCCGGTGACGCTGCTCAGCCAGTCGCAATAGGCGCGGGCATCGAACCAGCTCACATGGATCACCGGGCGCTGCCCGGAGAGGCCCCAGCCTTCGTTGTCGGGCATCGGCTTGCCGGTGGCGCTGGCGTAGCGCTGCCAGTCATCGAAGGTCAGCTCGAAGCGGCCGATGGCGAAGGGCTTGTCGATGGTCACGCGGTGGGTGGGGCGCTCGTTGTCGTTACCGCGCCCGGTGGCATCGCCCATGAGGAACTCGCCGGCAGGAACGATCACCAGTTCCGGGCCCTGGGCGCCGTCCGGCAGGCTGTCGCGCAGGCGCTCGCCGGCCTGTTGGGCCAGGGCGGCGAGTGGTAGCAGCGAGAGGGCGAGGAGTAGCGTGCGACGCATCAGCCCGGCGGCCAGTGCAGCTGGCGCTGCCCGAGCACGTGCATATGGATGTGATAGACGGTCTGGCCGCCCAGTTCGTTACAGTTCATCACCACGCGGAAGCCTTCGTCACAGCCCTGCTCCTTGGCCAGGCGCTGGGCAGTGTGGACGATATGCCCGGTCAGCGTCTTGTCGTCCTCAGTGAGGTCGTTGAGGGTGTTGATGTGCTTTTTCGGGATCACCAGGAAGTGCACCGGGGCTTGTGGCGCGATGTCGTGGAAGGCGATCACGTGATCGTCTTCATAGAGCTTGCGTGCAGGAATATCCCCGGCGACGATTTTGCAGAACAGACAGTCCACGGACATTCTCCGGCCTGTTATAAGAAGCCCCCGAGTTTAGCGGCGCGTGATTATCCCGGCCAGCCCGCCTGGCCGCACAAGGAGCCTGTGTGAAGAACGACATCCACGATCTGGGGCTGGTGCTGGACTCCAAGGTCAAGCTCATCGTCATCGAGTCCTGGGACGAGCAGCGCGTGCTGGAAACCCTGACCACCCTGGCGGTGAAGCGCGGGCTGGGTCTGTTCACCTGGGCGGTGACCGAGGGCCTGCAGCGCCTTGGCTTCGGTGGCGACCCCGTGGGCGAGGGGGCCAGTACCGATGCCGAGGCAGCGCTGCGGCTGATCAAGGCCGATCCGCAGCCCAACCTCTATGTGATGTGCGACCTGCATCCCTTCTTCGACGACAACCCCAAGCTGGTGCGTCTGCTCAAGGAAGTCGCCATGGCCGAGGCGATCCACAAGCCGACCCTGGTGCTGGTTTCCCACGCAATGAAGCTGCCGGCCGAGGTACAGCGCTACAGCGCCCGCTTCAGCCTGGCGCTGCCGAACGAGGATGAGCTGTTGGCCATCGTTCGCGAGGAGGCCACGCGCTGGAGCGAGCGCAACCGTGGCGCCCGGGTGCGTACCGACAACCGCACCCTGCAGCAGGTGGTGAAGAACCTGCGTGGCCTCAGCCACGGTGAAGCACGCTCGCTGGCGCGCAACGTGATCTGCGACGACGGCGCCATCACCCAGGAAGACTTGCCGGAGCTGAACAAGACCAAGTTCCAGCTTCTGGACCTTGAAGGTGTGCTCAGCTTCGAATACGACACCGCGCGCTTCGCCGATGTCGGCGGCCTGGCCAACCTCAAGCGCTGGCTGGGTGAGCGCCAGAGCGCGTTCATGGAGGCCAAGCCGGCGTCCATGCCCAAGGGCATGTTGCTGGTGGGCGTGCAGGGCGGCGGCAAGAGCCTGGCGGCCAAGGCGGTGGCAGGGCTCTGGGGGCTGCCGTTGCTGCGCCTGGACTTCGCCTGCCTGTACAACAAGTTCTTCGGCGAGACCGAGCGCAACCTGCGTGATGCGCTCAAGCTGGCCGAGCAGATGGCGCCCTGTGTGTTGTGGATGGATGAGCTGGAGAAGGGGCTGGCCAGCGGCGACCAGGACGGCGGCGTGAGCCAGCGTGTGCTGGGTACGTTGCTGACCTGGATGTCGGAGCGCAAGGCGCCAGTGTTCATGGTGGCCACCGCCAACGCCATCCACCGTTTGCCGCCGGAGTTGGTGCGCAAGGGGCGTTTCGACGAGCTGTTCTTCGTCGATCTGCCGGGTAGCGAGGTGCGGGCAGAAATCTTCCGCATCCACCTGTCCCGTCGCGATATCGACCCGGCGCAGTTCGATCTGCCGATCCTGGCGGCGTCCAGCGATGGTTTCTCCGGTGCCGAGATCGAGCAGGCCGTGGTGGGGATGCTCTATGCCGCGCAAGCCGCCCAGGCCAGCGTGAGCCAGGCGCTGCTGTTGCAGCAGTTGCTGGGTACGGCACCGCTGTCGGTGGTGATGGCCGAGGAGCAGGCCAAGCTGCGGGCTTGGGCCGACGGGCGCTGCGTGAAGGCTGACTGAAACGGCGGGAGAGAAGAAAGGCGCCTTGCGGCGCCTTTTTTGTTTTCTATTTCGGTAGATAGGCCTTGTTGATCCGCCCGGCCAGGCGCCGGACCAGCCAGCGCGGCGACAGGCGCGGGCTCATCGCTAGCAGGCGGTTGCGCCAGCCGGGGATGATGATGGCGCGGTTCTTCTCCAGCGCTTTCACTGTGATCAGCGCCACTTCTTCGGCGCTCATCATCAGCTTGCTGCCTTCAAGTTTCTCGCCGGCCATCCGTGCGCCGCGGAAGAAGGCGGTGCGGGTAGGGCCGGGGCAAAGCACCGAGACGCCGACGCCATGGACCTTCAGCTCTTCGCGCAGCCCTTCGGAGAAGTGCAGTACGTAGGCCTTGCTGGCGTAGTAGTTGCTCATCCAGGGGCCGGGCTGGAAGCCGGCTACCGACGCGACGTTGAGAATCTGCCCGGTACCACGGCTGGCCATGGCGCCGCCGATCTCGTGGCAGAGGCGGGCGAGGGCGAGGACGTTGAGTTCGATCAGTTCCTGTTCGCGGCTCCAGTCCTGTTCGACATAGAGGCCGGAGGTACCGATGCCGGCGTTGTTCACCAGCAGGTCGATTTCCCGCTCACCCTGGTTGAGCTCGTGGAGCAGGCCTGAAAGCTGCAGCGGTTCGGCGAGGTCACAGGTGCGGTAGAGCACTTCGACGCCGAAGCGCTGGGTCAGCTCGTAGGCGATGCTTTCCAGCGCGTCACGTTGCCGGGCCACCAGGATCAGGTGGCGACCCCGCCGGGCCAGGGCTTCCGCCAGGGCCACGCCGAGGCCGCTGGAGGCGCCGGTAATCAGGGCAAAACGAGGCATCGGGAATCTCCGTGTCGGGGCCGGGTTGGACAACGTCAGCCCCGGGAGGTTGCTCAGTTGGACTCGTTCTCTTCCTGTTCGGCGGCCGCGTCGCCCTCGTCCATCGACTCGTCCGGCTCTGCATAGGGTGCGGCTTCGTCGGTCGGTTCGGCATAGTCGGCGCTATCGCCATCGGCCGGCATCTCGTAGCTGCTCATCTCGGAGCGCTCAACGTAGTCCTGGTAGGCCGGGATGCTGATGGCGGCGAGGATGCCGAAGACCACCGGGATAATCAGCCACATCCAGGCCAGGACCTTGACGGCGGTGGTGTTCGGCGGCGGCGGTGCACCGAAGCGGTTGGCGCCGGTGGTGCCGGGGATGAACAGCAGCAGCAGGGGGAAGACGCTGCCGACGATGGGCACGAAGTTCAGCAGGTAGAGCCAGCCCGACCAGCCGATGTCGTGCAGGCGCTGGACGTTGATCTGCACGCTGACGACGATGGCCGCGATACCCAGCACGGTGGCGATGAGGCCGCCGACGATCGGGTGGATGGCGAAGCCGATGCCGGCGCCGACGCCAAGCACGACCAGCAGCGCGATCATGAACACGAAGGACCAGGCCAGGTAGCGCACGCGGCCGATACGGCCGGTGATGCCGAAGGGGCGCAGCTCGCAGTACTGGGGCAGCGCCTCGCCGACCTGGGCCTGCGGGGTGGCGTAAGGCGAGGCGCCCGGTGCCACGGCCGACGATGCGACGGCGGGAGCGGCTTCAGCCAGTTGCGCCTGACGGGCGAGGAATTTCTCGATGATGATGCCGCACGCCTGGCACTCGCCGGACTTGGCCTGCTCGTGGCCACACTTGGGGCAGGTCATGGTGCCGGTGTCCTGCTCGCTTTCTACCGCCGCGAGGGTTTCCGGGTTCGGATGGTCTTCGGTTTCCACCAGGCTGAAGCCGGCGGCGAGGTCCTGTTCCTTGCGCACCTGGGCACCGGCTCGCTGCAGGGCGGCCAGGTATTTGTCTGCCTCGACTTCTTCGAGGTCACGCTTCAGCGCCACGGGGCGCCCGCCGAACAGGCTGTCGATCTTGCTGGCATCGCTCTTGAACAGCTTGGCCAGGTTCTCCTTGACAGTTTCCAATGCCGCACCGGGCATCAGTTCTCCTTCGAAGACGATCTTGTAGCGGGCATCGGACATGCGGGCATCCTTGTCAGCGGCTGGTTAGGGATGGCACAGCGTAATGGTGGCGCACCCTGCGGCACAAGCGGGCTGCCGCACAAAAAACAGAGCTGGTCAGGCGGCTGGCTGCGGCTTCCAGGTGCCGACGAGGCGGCCGTGACGGAGCAGGCGCAGTTGGCCGAAGCCGCTGAACAGCCCTTCGGACAGGAGAGGCCGCAGGAACACCCAGTCGTCGACGCTGAGCCCGGTCGTTGCCGAGCCGATCAGGCGCTCCTGGTTGGGGCTGCGCCCGTAGATGCCGTCATAGGCCAGGCCCGCGGGGGATGCGGGTTCGGCGGGCCAGCCTCCGCCATAGAGGTAGTAGGCGTTCTGCCGGTTGGGGTTCCAGGCTTCGAGCATGCCCTGGGCCTGTTGCAGGTAGGGGAGGGGGCCGCGTTGAACCTTGAGTACCGGCGTGGCGATCCACATCGCGCTCTGGTGGCTGGCCAGGAGGGGCGTGTCGAACTCGGCGGGCTTGAGCAGGGCCGAGCCGACGGCGACTTCGTTCAGCGGTGTCGGTCCCTTGGCGTGCAGGGGATAGGTGAGACTGCCGGCGCCATTGAGCAGGGGTTGCCTGGGCCAGATGGCGGGGAAGGCGCGTGCGGCATCGATGAAGGCCGCGTATCGCTCGTTGGCGGCAGTAAAGGCTTGCTGGCTGTCGGTCCAGAGCGGTGCGTGGGCGACCTGGGCGTCGTAGCCCATCAGCCCGCGCAGTTGCAGCAGCGTGCTGTTGTCGGCGAGCAGTCGCAGCGTCTGCGCCAGGTTGGCAGCGTCGGGGTGGCCGCCGCGTTGCAGGCCGATATCGATCTCCAGGGCGATGCTCATGGGCTTCTGCAGGGCCTTGGCGAGCTCGAGGTACTGGACGAGGCGCTGCGGGCTGTCGATCAGCCAGGTGAGCTGGCGTGTAGGGTCGAAGCCCAGGCCATTGGGCAACTGCTGGTAGAAGGCGAGGGCGGCCGCTACCGGCAGCGGCTTGCCCAGCAGCAGGTCGGCGTCGGGGAAGGCCTGTGCCAACTGGTTGGCCTGGGGCTGGTGGAAGACCATGAAGCGGCGCGTAGTCAGGCGTTTGGCGAGGTAGTCCAGCAGGCCATTGGAAGCCAGGGACTTGGCCACCAGGCGCAGGGGCAGTTTGCCCAGGCGCTGGGCGAGCAGGTCGGCATTGGCGTCGAGGTGGTCGAGGTCGATGACCAGCTGCGGCACGCCGCCGCCTTCCTGCTTCAACAGGCTCTGCAGGTCGGCGAAATAGGCTGTGTGGGGGCGCCCCTGGTCACCAGGGCGCATAGCCCAGAGCCCGAGCGCCCCGAGTGCGCCCAGGCCGAGCAGGTGGCGGCGTTTCAACGGGGCCAGCGCTGGCCGAGTTGGCTGGCCCTCTGGAGGGCGGCGCGGTACTCGTTATCCAGGCGCTTCACCAGTTCTTCCACCGTCGGCAGGTCGCTGATGTCGCCCACGCCCTGACCGGCGGACCAGACGGTCTTCCAGGCCTTGGCCTCGTCACTGATGGGCTTGAGCTTTTCGCCGTAGTTGACGTCGGCCTTGTCGGTAAGGCGCTTGAGGTCGTAGCCGGCGGCTTCGAGGCTCTGGCGCATGAAGCTGGCCGGTACGCCGGAGACGGCGGGCGTGTGGACGATATCGGCGGCCTTGGCGTCGAGGATCATCTGCTTGTAGGGCGTGTCGGCGTTGCTTTGGCGGGTAGCGATGAAGCGGGTGCCGAGGTAGGCGAGGTCGGCACCGAGCATCTGCGCGGCGAGTATCTCGTGGCCGTGGTTGAGGCAGCCGGCCAGCAGCAGGGTCTTGTCGAAGAACTGGCGGATCTCGGACACCAGGGCGAATGGGCTCCAGGTGCCGGCATGGCCACCGGCGCCGGCTGCCACCGCGATCAGCCCATCGACACCAGCTTCGGCAGCCTTTTCGGCATGGCGGCGGGTGGTGACGTCATGGAACACCAGGCCGCCGTAGCTGTGCACCGCGTCGACCACTTCCCTCACCGTCCCCAGGCTGGTGATGATGATGGGCACCTGCTTCTCGACGCAGATGGCCAGGTCCGCCTGCAGCCTGGGGTTGCTGTGATGGACGATGAGGTTGACCGCATAGGGCGCGGCGCCCGCCATCAGGCCCGCCTCGATCTCGTCGAGCCAGGCGCGGAAGCCGGCACTGTCACGCTGGTTGAGGGCGGGGAAGCTGCCGACGATGCCCGCATTGCTGCAGGCCAGGACCAGTTCCGGGGTCGAAACCAGGAACATGGGCGCTGCGACGACGGGCAGGCGCAGGCGTTGTTCAAGCAGGGCGGGCAGTGACATCGGGCATTCCTCTCTATCGGTCATTCGTGAGTCAGAAGGGTTTGATCACCACCAGGATGACGATGGCGAGCAGGAACAGGACCGGGACTTCGTTGAACCAGCGGTAGAACACATGGCTGCGGCCGTTCTCGCCGCGAGCGAAGCGTTTGAGCATGGCGCCGCAGACGTGGTGGTAGCCGATCAGCAGGAACACCAGGGTGAGCTTGGCGTGTAGCCAGCCCTGTTTGAACCAGGCCGGGTTGAGGTAGAGCATGCCGGCGCCGAGCAGCAGGGTGAGGACCATGGAGGGCTGCATGATGCCGCGATAGAGCTTGCGCTCCATGATGCTGAAGCGTTCGCGGCTGGGCGCGTCTTCGGCCGAGGCGTGATAGACGAACAGGCGTGGCAGGTAGAAGAGACCGGCGAACCAGCATACGACGGCGATGATGTGGAAGGCCTTGAGCCAGAGATAGAGCATTGGATGTTCCCTGATGTGAGGTGGGTCCGATAGTAGAGGCTCCGGCGGTCACGCGTCACCTCGACGGTTGGCCCTTGGCCGATGCGGCTTTATCATCGGCGGCTTTCCAGTGGGTAGGGTGCGGTCGATGTTCAAGCTAGCTACGAGGGGTGGCGTTCTGCCTCTCCGGTCGCACCGCGCCGGGCGTCACTGATGTCGCGCTGGGAGGTCCGCATCAGCGACCCGCGCCGTGAGCGGCTGGTGCGCTGGTTGGTACTGGTCCTGTTGCTGGCGCTGCCGGTGGCGTTCTTCGCCGGTGGCTGGTTGCGAGCCGAGGGCATGGCGGATGCCGTGGCGGAGCGCGACAGCCTGCGCGCGCAACTGGATGAGCGCACCCGTGCACTCGAACAGTTGCAACAGCGCCAGGCGGTACTGGTAAGCGGCGAGCGACTGGGGCTCCAGGCCAACGAGCAGAGCCGCCAGACCATCAAGATGATGGAAGAGCAGGTTTTCAAACTGCAGCAGGAACTGGCGTTCTACCGGGGCGTGCTGGCGCCGGACAGCCGCCGCGAGGGATTGCGCATTCGCGCTTTCGAGTTGCATGGCACGGACCAGCCGCAGCGCTTCCGTTTCCGGCTGATGCTCAGCCGGGTCGGCAAGGATGACCAGCCGATCAAGGGGACGCTGCGTGTGCGAGTGATCGGTCGTCAGGACGGCAAGGAGGCGAGCCTAGAGCTGGCGACGCTTTCCCGCGAGATGACGCAGCAGGATGTTGTGTTTTCCTTCAAGCACTTCCAGGCGATTCCCGAAGCGGGACGTTTCGCCGAGCTGGAGCTGCCGGAAGGCTTCAGTCCCCGTCAGGTAAAGGTGCGCGCGCAAGTGGACGGCCAGCAGAAACCGCTGGAGCGCACATTCGAGTGGATTGACGAGGAGTCATGACGAGCATGTTCAACAAACAGAAACCCAAGGCTGATCTGCAGCGTTTCAGCGGCAAGACCAGCATCATCGCCATCGGCGCGGAACTGGAGGGTGATCTGCGCTTCCAGGGCGCGGTGCAGGTGGACGGCCGCCTCAAGGGCAACCTCAATGCCAGCGAAGGGCTGGTCAGGGTCAGCGTCGAAGGCCTGGTGGAGGGCGAGATCCGCGCGCCTCACGTGATCATCGACGGGGAAGTGGTCGGTGATGTATTCGCTTCCGAGCACCTGGAACTGGGTGCCAAGGCACGGGTACGCGGCAACCTCTACTACGGGCTCATGGAGATGGCCATGGGGGCGCAGATAGAAGGGCGCCTCGGGCACATCAAGGAAGCGCAGCGCCTGTTGGAGGCGCCGGCCGGTCCGGAAAGCCAGGACGCTTAATAGTTGACCAGTTTTCTAGGGTAAGCGGATAATGCGTGGCCACAGCGCAGTAAGGCGGCGTGAAGCCGGGAGAGTTACAGCATGAGTGTCGAATCCTTCACCCCCACAGCCCTGATGTTTACGCATGGAGCGGCAAACAAGGTGAAGAACCTGATCGATGAGGAAGGCAATCCGCGGCTCAAGCTGCGCGTCTTCGTCACGGGCGGTGGCTGTTCGGGCTTCCAATACGGTTTCACGTTCGATGAAGACGTGGCTGACGATGACACCATCGTAGAGCGCGATGGCGTGAGCCTGGTGGTCGATCCCATGAGCTTCCAGTACCTGGCCGGTGCGGAAGTGGATTACCAGGAAGGTCTCGAAGGCTCGCGCTTCGTGATCAAGAACCCGAATGCCGCCACTACCTGCGGCTGCGGTTCGTCCTTCTCGATCTGATTATCCTTCGCTGATACTGAAACGCCGTGCTTATGCACGGCGTTTTCGTTTGTACCGTTTGGTCAGGCGGGGTAGATGGCGCCGAGGATGCGCAGGCCTTTGGCGCCGGTCACGCTCGGGCGGTTGGCAGGGATGCCTTCGAGGCAGCAATGGGCCAGCCAGGCAAAGGCCATGGCTTCGACCCAGTCTGCCGGTACGCCTCGGCTGTCGGTGCTGCTGACCTGAGTGCCGGGCAGTAGCTCGGCGAGGCGTTGCATCAAGGTGCCATTGTGGGCGCCGCCGCCGCAGACCAGCAGATCGCGGGTTTCCTCTTGGGATGCCATGAGTGCGTCTGCCATGGTGCGAGCGCTGAGCTCAAGAAGGGTGGCTTGCACGTCCTCTGCCTTGAAGGCGGGAAGCTTGGCCAGCTGCGTTTGCAGCCAAGGCAGGTTGAACAGTTCCCGGCCAGTGCTCTTGGGGCCGCACGTGCTGAAGAACTCATCCTTCAGCAGTGTGCTCAGCAACTGCGGCTGGACCTGGCCACTGGCTGCCCAGGCGCCATCACGGTCGTAGTCCTGGCCGAGGTTGAGCTGGATCCAGGCATCCATGAGTACGTTGCCGGGCCCGCAATCGAAACCACGCACCTGCTGGTTGGGTTCGATCAGGCTGAGGTTGCTGAACCCACCGATGTTGAGCACGGCGCGGTTGCCTCTGTCATTGTCGAAGAGCGCCTCGTGGAAGGCTGGCACCAGGGGCGCACCCTGGCCGCCGGCAGCAACGTCGCGGCGCCGGAAGTCACCGACCACCGTGATGCCGGTGAGCTCGGCCAGCAGGGCGCAGTTGCCGATCTGGATGGTGAAGCCGCGCGCCGGTTCGTGGCGCACGGTTTGGCCATGGCTGCCGATGGCGCGGATATCTGCGGCTGTGAGGCCTTTTTCGCGAAGCAGTTGGGCGATCCCCGAGGCGGCCAGTTCGACCCAGCGTTGTTCGGCCAAGGCCGCGCGTGCGAGTTCGTCTTCGCCTGGTGAACATAGCGAGAGCAACTCCTGGCGGAGTGTGTCGGGCATGGGGATGTAGTGCGAGGCGATCAGGCGGGTGTGTTCGCCTTGGTCGATCAGGGCGATGTCCAGCCCATCCAGGCTGGTTCCGGACATCACTCCGAGGTAGCGCGGCATCGAATCAGCGCTTGTTCTGCGCGAGCATGGTGGCCTTTTCCTGGTCCATGCGTGCCATCAGCGGCTTGCTCATCTGCAGGAAGCGCTTCTTCTCTGCAGCGGCGAGCGGGTCAGCCATGGGCAGCTTCACGCCGAGCGGGTCGACGTGTTGGCCGTTCACCTGGAACTCATAGTGCAGGTGCGGGCCGGTGGAGAGACCCGTGGTACCGATGTAGCCGATGATCTGACCTTGCCTGACGGTGCCGCCGGTCTTGATGCCTTTGGCGAAACCCTGCATGTGACCATAGAGCGTCCGGTACTTGCCGCTGTGCTGGATGATCACTGCGTTGCCATAACCGCCGCGACGCCCGGCCAGGAAAATTTTGCCGTCACCGGTGGCCTTGATCGGCGTGCCGCGAGGCGCTGCATAGTCGACGCCCTTGTGCGCGCGGATCTTGTTGAGGATCGGATGGCGACGGCCGAGCGAGAAGCGCGAGCTGATGCGGGCGAAGTCCACCGGGGTACGGATGAAGGCCTTGCGCATGCTGGTGCCGTCATCGCGGAAGTAGCTGGCAATGCCCTGGTTGTTGGTGAAGCGCACGGCACTGTAGGTCTTACCGCGGTTGGTGAAGCGAGCGGCGAGGATGTTGCCGGTGCCCACCTGCTTGCCGTTCACCGACTTCTCTTCATAGATGACTTCGAATTCGTCGCCTTCACGGATGTCGAGGGCGAAGTCGATGTCGTAATCGAAGATATTGGCCAGGTCCATGGTCAGGTTGTGAGACATGCCGGCGCGCTTGGCCGATAGGAACAGGGAGCTATCGATAACGCCATGGGCATAGGCGGTATGGATGTCCGGCTTGGCCAGGTCTCGCTTGAAGTCATAGCCCTTGTCAGTCTTGGACAGGGTGACGGTCTCGAGGTCGCTGAGCTTGGAGTGCAGGCTCTGCAGTTCACCCTCGGGGCTCAGGCGGAATTCGAAGGCCTGGCCGATCTTCAGGCGACTGAGGTCTTTGGCGTCCTTGCTGCTGTTGAGCACATCGTGCAGTACGGTGGCGGACAGGCCGACCTTGCTGAACAGCGTCGACAAGGTATCGCCGTTGCCTACGCTGACCGTATGCAAGCCGGGATCTTTCGGAGGTTCGCTGGAGGCAAGCTCGCTTTGGGTCTGTTCGTCCTTGTTCGCATCTTTGTCGGCGCTGTTCTGGTTGTCTGCAGGGCGCTCGATGTTAGCGAATGGCGAGCTGCCCTCTTCCCCGATGACTGCGTCTGGTCGGAGGTCGTCCTTTTCCTGGATGAGGGCTTCTGAGCCGTTCTCCATTTCCAGGTTGATGTAGGTCTTCTTCGCCTCGACCTCGCGAGACGGGAACACCAGCAAAGCCAGGCTGAGCAGCGCAGCTACACCGCTTGCGGCCAGCAAATGGCTTTTCGGGTAGCGCGGCGCTTTAGGAACAATATGCGTCATGGCGAGTGGTGTTTTTTAGAATGTGAACTAACTGCCTAAAATATAACCAAAATCCGGTGTAGGCAACCTCAAGATCCTGCCTTCCGCCGGTTGGTACCGCCCCGGGCGCAAAACTTGTAATTAGTCAGCGATCTTGTATGTTTGGTTCCCTTTCGGTTTCTCTAGTGTGTACGGGGCTGTCATGAAGTCGGTTGAAGAGCAGCTGGCGCTTATCAAGCGCGGCGCGGAAGAGGTTCTGGTCGAGTCCGAGCTGGTTGAAAAGCTCAAGCGGGGGCAGCCCCTTCGTATCAAGGCGGGGTTCGATCCGACCGCGCCCGATCTGCACCTCGGTCATACCGTCCTTATTAATAAGCTGCGTCAGTTCCAGGAGCTGGGCCATCAGGTCATCTTCCTTATAGGTGACTTCACCGGGATGATCGGTGACCCCAGCGGCAAAAGCGCCACTCGCCCGCCTTTGACCCGCGAGCAGGTCCTGGACAACGCCGAGACCTACAAGACTCAGGTTTTCAAGATTCTTGATCCGGCGAAGACCGAGGTTGCGTTCAACTCCACCTGGATGGACCAGTTGAGTCCTGCGGACTTCATTCGTCTGTCTTCGCAATACACCGTCGCTCGCATGTTGGAGCGCGATGACTTCGACAAGCGCTACACCACCAATCAGCCCATCGCTATCCATGAGTTCCTCTATCCGCTGGTTCAAGGGTACGACTCGGTGGCCTTGCGTGCGGACGTGGAGCTTGGGGGGACTGACCAGAAGTTCAACCTGCTGATGGGGCGTGAACTGCAGCGTGCTTATGGGCAGGAGTCTCAGTGCATCGTCACCATGCCGCTGCTCGAGGGCTTGGATGGCGTGAAGAAGATGTCCAAGTCCCTGGGTAACTATGTGGGTATCCAGGAAGCGCCGGGCGTTATGTACAGCAAGCTCGTTTCCATTCCTGATGTGCTCATGTGGCGTTACTTCGAGCTGCTCAGCTTCCGCTCCATGGAGGAGATCGAGCAGTTCCGTCGTGATGTTGAACAGGGCGCCAATCCGCGTGACATCAAGATCAAGTTGGCCGAAGAGATCGTCGCTCGTTTCCATGGTGAGGAAGCTGCGGCTTCTGCTCATCGTTCTGCGGGGAACCGTATGAAGGAAGGCGAGCTGCCGGAAGACCTGCCGGAGACCGAGCTGCTATCTATAGAGGACATGCCCATTGCATCCGTCCTTAATAAGGCAGGGCTGGTGAAGAACGCTGCTGTCGCTCGTGATCTGCTCGGTTCGGGTGGTGTGCGTGTTGATGGCGTCGTTGTGGATCGCGGCTTCATCTTCAAGCTCGGTGCCGTGCATGTCTGTCAGGCTGGCAAGAAGGCGTTTGCGCGCATCTCGTTGAAGGCTGAATGATTTTTTCATTTAAGTGTTGACGTGCCGTTTCTGATCCCTATAATGCGCACCA